>JACQAI010000324.1 GCA_016195115.1 Pseudomonadota bacterium | reverse complement strand
GTCGTCCCGCGAGGCAGGTGAGGGCGGGCGCTTGAAACGCGGCGGGGACTGACGCCATCTAGCAGCGTTGCGGCCACGCACGCGCGCGAGGGGACCATGAGCAAACGGCAACTGCGCCTCGGCGCCTTCATGCGGCCGATCAGCATCCATACCGCGGCGTGGCGCTATCCCGGCGCGTTCGCCGACGCCAACTTCAACTTCGCCCACCTCAAGCGCTTCGCCCAGACCTTGGAGCGCGGCTGCTTCGACGCCTTCTTCATGGCCGACCACCTGGCCGTGCTCAACATGCCGATGGAAGCGCTCAAGCGCAGCGCCACGGTGACGTCGTTCGATCCCGCGACCTTGCTGCCGGCGCTGGCGGTGGTGACCGAGCGGCTCGGGCTGATCGCCACCGCGTCGACCACCTTCGACGAGCCCTACCACGTGGCGCGGCGGTTCGCGGCGCTCGATCACCTGAGCGGCGGGCGCGCGGGCTGGAACGTCGTGACGACGTCGAACCCGGACGCCGCGCTCAATTTCGGCCTCGAGGAGCACGTCGAGCACGCCGAGCGCTACCGGCGCGGCCGCGAGTTCTACGACGTCGTCACCGGGCTGTGGGACAGCTGGGCCGACGACGCCTTCATCCGCGACCAGACGAGCGGCCTCTATTTCGATCCCGCCAAGCTGCACGTGCTCAACCACAAGGGCGCGCACTTCTCGGTGCGCGGGCCGCTCAACGTCGCGCGGCCGATCCAGGGCTGGCCCGTGATCGTGCAGGCCGGCGCGTCGGACGACGGCCGCCAGCTCGCCGCCGAGACCGCCGAGGCGGTGTTCGCCGGCGGCGGCAGCCTGGCCGACGGCCAGCGCCTCTATGCCGACATCAAGGGCCGCATGGCGAAGATCGGGCGCGACCCCGAGCATCTGAAGATCCTACCCGGCGCCTTCGTCGTGGTCGGCGAGTCGCTCGACGAGGCGCGCGACAAGCGCGCCAAGCTCGACAGCCTGGTGCATTACGACAGCGCCATCGCGGCGCTGTCGATCGCGCTCGGCACCGATGCCTCGAAATTCGACCCCGACAAGCCGCTGCCCGAGATCCCCGAGAGCAACGCGTCGAAGAGCGGCCGCGAGCGCGCCATCGCGACGGCCAAGCGCGACAACCTGACGGTGCGCCAGCTCGCCCAGCGGCTCGGCGGCTACGGCGGGCTCGGCATGGTCGGCACGCCGGCGATGATCGCCGATCAGATGCAGGAGTGGCTGGAGAGCCGCGGCTCGGATGGCTTCAACGTCATGTTCCCGTTCCTGCCCGAAGGGCTCGACGACTTCGTCGACAAGGTCGTGCCCGAGCTGCAGCGCCGCGGCATCTTCCGCCGCGCCTACGAGGGCAAGACGTTGCGCGAGAACCTGGGGCTGCCGCGCATCGAGAACCGCTTCTTCCCGCGATGACCGGCGCGCGCGTCACCGCGCTCGATCCGGCCGGCTATCGCCGCTCGCCGTGGAAGAACGGCGGCGGCGTCACGATCGACATCGCCGACGCCTATCGGCCTGGCGCCGCACCCGGTGCGTGGGACGGCGTGATCTGGCGCCTCGGCCGCACCGCCATCGTGACACGAGGGCCGTTCTCCGACCTGACGGGCTACGACCGCGTGCAGGTGGTCGTGGTTGGGCGCGGCCTGGTGCTCGAGACGCCGACCGGCGAGATCGACGTGCGCGAACCCTTCACGCCGGTGCGCTTCCGCGGCGAGACGCCGATCGTCAGCCGGCTCGAGGCCGGGCCGGTCGAGGTCGTCAACCTGATCGGCTTGCGCGGCCCGATGCACATCGATCTGCGCGTGCTCGAGCCGGGCGCCGCGCTCGACGTCGCGGCCGGCACGCACGTCGTCTACGCGCCGGTCGGGCCGGTCGAGATCACGTGGGTCGGGGCGCGCCACACTGTGCCGACGACGCACGCGCTACGCATCGAGACCCCCGGCGCCGCGAGCGTGCGGAGCAATGCCAGGGCGCTGCTCGCCTCGATCGCCGCGCGCGCTTAGGCCGAGCCCCAGACCTCGCGGGCGACGTCGACGACCAGGCGCAACTTGGCGATCTCGTCCTGGACCGTGACCTTGTTGCCCTCGATGGTGCTCGAGAAACCGCATTGCGGACTGAGCGCGAGTTGCTCAAGGGGTACGTACTTGGCGGCCTGGTCGATGCGGCGCTTGAGCTCGTCCTTGCTCTCGAGCTGCGGCAGCTTGGTGGTGACCAGGCCGAGCACGATCATTTTGTTCTTGGGAACAAAACGCAGCGGCGCGAAGTTGCCGGCGCGCTCGGTGTCGTACTCAAGGAAGTAGCCGTCGACCTTCATCTCATTGAACAAGACCTCGGCGACCGGATCGTAGCCGCCTTCGGCGAGCCAGGCGCTCTGGTTGTTGCCGCGGCAGATGTGCACGCACACCGCCATGTCGGCCGGCCGCTTGGCAATTGCGTCGTTGATCAGCTTGGAATAGGTGCGCGGCAGCTGGTCGGGGTCCTCGCCGATGTTGGTGCGCACCTGGGCGCGCAGCGCGGGATCGCACAGATAGGCGAAGTTGGTCTCGTCGATCTGCAGATAGCGGCAGCCGGCGGCGGCGAGGTCGCCGATTTCTTCGCTATAGACTCGGGCGAGGTCGGCGAAGAACTCGGCCATGTCGGGATAGGCGGTCTTGTCGACCGCGGCGCGGCCACCGCGAAAGTGCAGGATGGTCGGTGACGGAATGGTCTGCTTCGGCGTTACCCGGGTGACCGACTTCACGAACTTGAAGTGGTCGACGAAGATGCCGTGCGGCCGTCCGAGCTTGCCGACGATGGCGAGGCCGGGCGGCACCACGTCGGTGTCGCCCTGGTGGGTGTGGAACTTGATCTTGATCGACGACGCCACCTGCTTGACGTTGGCGAACTGCTTGAGGAAGTCCATGTGCCACTCCTTGCGGCGAAACTCGCCGTCGGTGGCGGCCTTGAGGCCGACGTCCTCCTGGAGCTTGACGGCCTCGCGGATCGCGGCGTCTTCGATCGGGGTCAGCGCGTCGCGGGCGAGCTCGCCCTTGTCGAACTTGGCGCGCGCTTCGCGCAGCGCCGGCGCGCGCAGCAGGCTGCCGACATGGTCGGCGCGGAACGGCGGCTTCGTGCGTTCGGGCATCGGGATCTCCCTGGTGATGTCCGAATGATCGGCGCCCTACTGCGACATCGCAAGCCCGGCGGCCTCGATCACGGGGCCCCACTTCTTGGTCTCGGCCTGGATCAACGCCGCGAACTCGGTGGGCGTGCTGCCCACCGGCGCCGCACCTTGTTGGGCCAGGCTGGCGCGCACCTCGGGTGCCGCCAGGACGCGCGCGACCTGCGCCTGGATCTGTGCGACGATCTCGGGCGCCACGCCGGTTGGCGCGAGGATGCCGGTCCAGCCGGCGATCACGAGGCCCGGCAACCCGGCCTCCGACAAGGTCGGCGTGTCGGGGAACTCTTGGGAGCGCTCGGCGCCGCACACGGCAAGCAGGCGCAGCTTGCCGGCTTTGATGTGCGGCGTGGCGATCGGCATGGTCGAGAACATCAGCTGGGTCTCGCCCGACAGCACGTCGAGCACCGCCTGGGTCTCACCCTTGTTGGGCACGTGGGTCATCGAGACGCCGGCCTGGGCGGCGAACAGCGCGCCGGCCAGATGGGTCTGGTTGCCGATGCCGGCCGAGCTGTAGTTGAGCACCCCCGGCTTGGCGCGCGCCAGCGCGATCAGCTCGGCGACCGAGGTCGCGGGCAGGGACGGCGTGACGAACATCACGAAGGTGATCGCGGTCGTCTGGGTGATCGGCACGAAGTCGGTCAGCGGCTTGTAGGGCAGCGCCTTGTAGATGAACGGGTTCATCGTCATCGCGCTGGGCACCGCCATGGCGAGCGTGTAGCCGTCGGGCTTGGCGCGCGCCGCCGCTTCCATGCCGATGATCGCGTTGGCGCCGGGGCGGTTCTCGACGATCACCTGCTGGCCCCAGGCCTCGCTCAGCTTGCCGCCGATCAGGCGCGCCAGGATGTCGACGCTCGAGCCCGGCGCCTGCGCCGAGATGATCTTGACCGGGCGCGTCGGATAGCTCTCGGCGTGGGCGGCCGCGAGCGGCGCGGCGACCAGGACGGCGAGCAGGCAGGCGAGACGAAAGCGCATGGTCATATCCTCGCGGAATTGCACCAGCGGCGCCACAGGGTGCGCAGCGCCGCCTCGAAGCCGGCCATGAAGTGCTGAGCGTCGCACAGCGGCGAGGCGGCCATGCGCGCGCGCAGGCCGGCGCGCAGTGCCGCCAGGCGATCGAGATCGCCGGCGGCCGCGACCGCGCGGTCGACGTAGGTGGCGCGGTCGTGGGCGACGAAGTCGGGCAGACCGGCGACTGCGACGAAGCTGGCGCCCATGCGACCCGCCATGGTCGCGCCGGCGCGGGTCACGACCGGCACGCCCATCCACAGCGCTTCGCAGGTCGTGGTGCCGCCGTTGAACGGGACCGTATCGAGCGCGATGTCGACGCGGCCGTAGGCGGCGAGCGCGTCGGGGTGCGGCGACGCGCCCTCGAGGATCAGGCGCTCGGGCGCGATGCCGGCGGCGCGCGCGGCGTCACGCAGACGGCTCGCGGCGCCGCCGCCGCCCAGGTGCCGGAACTTGATCAGCAGCCGCGCGCCGGGCACGCGCGCGAGAATCTCGGCCCACGTCGCCAGCACGCCGGCGTTGAGCTTGACGGGATTGTTGAAGCTGCCGAAGGTCACGCCGCCCGTGGCGCGCGCCGGCAGCGCGGCGACCGGCGGCGCGAACGTCGGCGCGGTGTAGCACCAGGCGACCTCGGGCAGGCGCACGACCGTCTCGCTG
>JACQAI010000323.1 GCA_016195115.1 Pseudomonadota bacterium | reverse complement strand
GGCGTCGAAGTCCTTCTCGCGCCCGGGCAGCGCCGCCAGGCCGCGCTCGCCCCTGGTCCAGTCGCCCGGCGGCAGGTTGAAGAGCACGAGCTCGAGCTTGGCCGCCTTGAGGTGCTCGGCGACCACCTCGGCCGGATGCTCGTAGGGAAACAGGAACTCGACGGCGTGAAAACCGGCGTCCGCGGCGGCCTTGAAGCGATCGAGGAAGTCGTGCTCGAGAAACAGCCAGCTCAGGTTGGCGGCGAAGCGTGGCATGCGTTCCCCCCACGGTGGTGTCGGTTGGGCCGGCCGGAAAACTCGTGCTACCGTCCAGCGTCTTAAGAGCAAAGCGACGCGGGAGCAAGCCATGACGGCGGTGCTGGGCGCTATTGCGGATGATTTCACCGGCGCCACCGATCTGGCCAACGCGCTGGTGCGTCAGGGCATGCGCACCGTCCTGATGCTCGGTCAGCCGACCGGCCCGGCACCGGCCGACGTCGACGCCCTGGTGATCGCGCTCAAGACGCGCACCATCCCCGCGGACGATGCGGTCAAGCAGTCGCTCGACGCGCTCGCCTGGCTGCGCCAGGCCGGTGTGCGCCAAGTCTATTTCAAGTACTGCTCGACCTTTGATTCGACCGACGCCGGCAACATCGGGCCGGTCAGCGACGCGCTGCTCGAGGCGCTGGACAGCGACTTCAGCGTCGTGTGCCCGGCCTTCCCGGGCGCCGGCCGGACCATCTATCTCGGCCACCTGTTCGTCAACGGCCGGCTGCTGTCCGAGTCGTCGATGCGCAACCATCCGCTGACGCCGATGCACGACGCCGACCTGGTGCGCGTGATGGGTCGCCAGACCCCGGGCGCGGTCGGGCTGGTGCCGCTGCCGGCGGTCAGCCAGGGCGCGACCGCGCTGCGCGCCGCGCTCGAGACGCTCAAGAAGGCCGGCAAGCGCTACGCCGTGATCGACGTCGCCGCCGACCAGGACTTGTCGAGCCTCGCCGAGGCGGTCGCCGACTTGCCCTTGGTCACTGCCGGATCCGGCCTGGCGATCGGCCTGCCCGCTGCCTACCGGCGCCGCGAATGGCTGCCCGCCTACGCCGTACGCGAGACCTTGGCGCCGGCCGACGCCGGCCCGGCGCTGGTGCTGTCGGGCAGCTGCTCGGAGGCAACCCAAGGCCAGGTCGCCAAGATGCGTGGCGACGCCCCGGCCTTCGAGCTCGACCCGATGGCGCTGTCGCGCGACGCCGACGTCGTCACCCAGGCGATCGTGTGGGCGACCCAGCGGCTGCCGCGCGGCCCGGTGCTGATCTACTCGACCGCCGAGCCCGCGCGGGTGCAGAGCGCCCAGCGCTGGCTGGGCACCGAGCGCGCCGCGGAATTGCTGGAGGGCGCGTTCGCGGCGATTGCGCGCGCGCTCCTCGCGAGTGGTGTACGCCGCTTCATCGTCGCCGGCGGCGAGACCGCGGGCGCGGTCGTCCAGGCGCTCGAGGTCAAGGCGCTGCGCATCGGCCAGGAGATCGATCCCGGCGTGCCGTGGACGGTTGCCGAGGGCGCGCCGCGGCTGGCGCTGGCGCTCAAGTCGGGCAATTTCGGCGCGCCCGACTTCTTCGCCAAGGCGTTGAGGATGGCGCCGTGAGCCACCAGGAAAACGCGCTGCGCGACGAGATCGTGCTGCTGGGACGATCGCTTTACGACCGCGGTTTGACCCCGGGCTCGAGCGGCAACATCAGCGCCCGGCTCGACGACGGCTGGCTGATGTCGCCGACCAACGCCTGCCTCGGCCGGCTCGACCCCGCCACGCTGTCGAAGCTCGATGCCGCGGGCAAGCTGGTGTCGGGCGACGCGCCGACCAAGGAGTCGTTTCTCCACACCGCGATGTACGAGCAGCGCGCCAAGGCCGGCGCGGTCGTCCACTTGCACTCGACCCATGCCGTGGCGGTGTCGTGCTTGGCCGACCTCGACCCGACCGACGTGCTGCCGCCGATCACCGCCTACTACGTGATGCGCGTCGGCACCCTGCCGCTGGTGCCCTTCTATCTGCCCGGCGACCGGGCGCTCGCCGAGGCGGTGCGCCGGCTGGCCGGCAAGCACCACGCGGTGCTGCTGGCCAATCACGGCCCGGTCGTGGCCGGCACGAGCCTGGCTAACGCGGTCTACGCCATCGAGGAGCTCGAGGAGACCGCCAAGCTGCATTTGCTGCTGCACGGCCACAAGCTGCGCCCCCTCACCCCGGCCCAGGTCGCCGAGGTGCTGGAGAAGTTCCCCTCTTAGGCCCTTTTCCGTCATTGCGAGGAGCGCAGCGACGAAGCAATCCAGCCGACGGTCGTACGACTCTGGATTGCTTCGCTGCGCTCGCAATGACGCTTTGTATGGTTTGGCACGGTATGCAAACCTTTGAGCGGACCAGAGACGAGGCGACATGGCGACCAACTTGACGATCGATGGCGACCGGCTGTGGCAGAGCCTGATGGCGATGGCCAAGATCGGCGCCACCGAGAAGGGCGGCAATTGCCGCCTCGCGCTGTCTGATCTCGACCGCGACGGCCGCGACCTGTTCATCGGCTGGGCCAAGGACGCCGGTTGCACGATCGGCGTCGACAAGATGGGCAATATTTTTGCGCGCCGGCCGGGGCGCAACAACGCCCTGCCGCCGGTGCTGACCGGCAGCCATCTCGACACCCAGCCGACCGGCGGCCGTTTCGACGGCGTCTACGGCGTGCTCGCCGGGCTCGAGGTCATCCGCAGCCTGAACGATGCCGGTTTCGAGACCGAGGCTCCCGTTGAGGTCGTCGTCTGGACGAACGAGGAAGGCTCGCGCTTTCCGCCGCCGATGATCGGCTCGGGCGTGTTCGCCGGCGTATTCGATCTCGACTACGGCCTCAACCGCGCCGATCTCGAGGGCAAGACGATCGGCCAGGAGCTGGCGCGCATCGGCTTCGCCGGCGACCGGGCCTGCGGCGGCCGCGCGGTCGGCGCCTATTTCGAGGCCCACATCGAGCAGGGCCCGATCCTCGAGGCCGAGCAGAAGATGGTCGGCGTGGTCACCGGCGCGCAGGGCCAGCGCTGGTACGAGGTCACGGTCATCGGCCAGGAGGCCCATGCCGGCCCGACGCCGATGAAGCGCCGGCGCGACGCCCTGGTCGGCGCTGCGCGCATGATCGACGCGGTCAACCGCATCGGCCACGACCACGCGCCCTATGCCTGCGCCACCGTCGGCTTCGCCCAGGTCTCGCCGAACTCGCGCAACACGATTCCCGGCAAGGTGTTCTTCACGGTCGACTTCCGCCATCCCGAGGATGCGACCTTGACGGCGATGGATGGCGCGCTGCGTGCCGATTGTCAGCGCATCGCCGATACAATCGGACTGCAAGTCGAGGTCAAGGAATTCTGGTATTTCCCGCCGACACCGTTCGACCGGGACTGCATCGCCGCCGTGCGCGGCGCGGTCGAGCGCGCCGGCTATGCCCACATGGACATCATCAGCGGCGCCGGCCATGACGCCGTCTACATGGCGCGCGTGGCGCCGACCGCCATGGTGTTCGTGCCGTGCGAGAACGGCATCAGCCACAACGAGGTCGAGAACGCGCGGCCCGAGGATCTGGCAGCCGGCTGCGCCGTGCTGCTGCAGGCGATTCTGGCGCGCGCCAACGCGCCGGCGATGCCCTAGCCGCCTCAGGTCGCCGCGACGGTAGTGGCGGGAACGCCAAGGTTGAGGCTGAAGCTGAGCGGTGGCTGGAAGCGCGCCGAGCACCGAATGCTCGGCTCGCCATTGTGCGGCGCACCATCACCCCTTCAACGAGCGCGCCGCGCACAATTGATCGAGCGCTCGATGCGGGCGCTTTGCCCGCCAAAGAAAGAGTCCTGTATCGATTTCTTCAATCTTGAATCAAGAATGCGGGACGCTCACTTACAAGAGTAACGCGCGTGATGCGCCTGCTTCGTCATTCTTGAATCGCGCGACGGTTCGAGGAGGTAACATGAAGGCTTTCTCTGCTCCCAAGCACTGGGAAGATTGGGTCGGCGTGGTGGTGGGTATCTGGCTCTGGGCTTCGCCCTGGGTGCTGCAGTACAGCGGCGACATGCTGGCGATCCAGAATGCGTTCATCACGGGTTTCCTGTTGATCGCGGCCGAGCTCGTGATCTTGTCGGCGTTCCGCGCTTGGGAGGAATGGGCCAATGTCGGCATCGGCGTCTGGCTCGTGATATCGCCCTGGGTGCTAGGCGTCACGGCGACGCTGGCGATGGCGAACTTCATCGTGGCGGGCGTGGTCGTCCTCGGCCTGGCCCTCTACGAGCTTTGGGACGTGCGCCATCATCTGGCTCACCCGGCGTGATCGCGGGGCAATCGGCGCCGGCAGGGGCGCGCCGCGCGGTGAGGAGGCCGCAGCGGCCGCAACGCCGCGACGGCTAGCCCGCCGGCTGCTTGACGATCTGGATGCCGAGCTTCTTGATGCGGTGCCACAGGCTGCGCTCGGTGATGCCGAGCAGATCGGCGGCTTTGACCTGGACGCCCTGGGTCTTCTGCAGCGCGTTGAGGATGAAGCGGCGCTCGATGCGCTCGAGCTCGTCGTCGAGCTCGGGCGGAATCCGCGTCCCGTCGAGCCGCTCCTCGCGCTGGCGGAACAGATAGCGCGGCAAGTCGGCGACGTCGACCGTCGGGGTCTTGGCGACGATCATCGAACGCTCGATGCAGTTCTGCAGCTCGCGGATGTTGCCGGGCCAGTCGTAGTCGGCCATCGCCTTGATCGCCGCCGGGCTGAAGCCGCCGATGCGTTTGCCGATGCTGGCGCCGATCTGCTCGATGAAATGCTCGACCAGGGCCGGGATGTCCTCGGTGCGCTCGCGCAGCGCCGGCAGCGCGATCGGAAACACGTTGAGACGATAGTAGAGATCCTCGCGGAACTGGCGCTCGCGCACCGCGTCCTGGAGGTCCCGGTGGGTCGCCGCGATCAGGCGCACGTCGACCTCGCGCGTCTGGGTGCTGCCGACCGGCTCGAACGAACGCTCCTGCAGCACGCGCAGGATTTTCGCTTGGGTCGCAACCGGCATGTCGCCGACCTCGTCGAGGAACAAGGTGCCGCCGTGCGCCTGGGCGAAGCGGCCACTGCGATTGCTGACCGCGCCGGTGAACGCGCCTTTGACGTGGCCGAACAGCTCGCTCTCGAGCAGACCTTCGGGGATCGCGGCGCAATTGATCGCGACGAACGGCCCCGATTTGCGCGAGCTGTTGAAGTGGATCGCGCGCGCGACCATCTCCTTGCCGGTACCGCTCTCGCCGGTGATCAGCACGGTCGCCTTGCTCTCGCAGACCTCGCCGATCGCGCCGATGACCTGGCGGAAGGCCGGGCTCGAGCCGATCAGATTGGCGAAGCTGTAGCGGCCCTCGAGCTCGGCGCGCAGGCGCTGGTTGTCGCGCAGC
>JACQAI010000370.1 GCA_016195115.1 Pseudomonadota bacterium | reverse complement strand
GCCGCTTGGAGATCACATAGATCGTATCGGAGAGGAACACCGCCTCGCGCAGATCATGGGTCACGTGGATGACGGTGAAGCGCTTCTCCATCCACAGCGCCTGGAGCACCGACCACAGCTCCTCCCGCGTGAACGCGTCGAGCGCCGCGAACGGCTCGTCGAGCATCAGGAGCTCCGGCCCATGGATCAGCGCGCGGCACAGCGATGCGCGCATCTGCATGCCGCCCGACAGCTGCCAGGGGAACCGCGCGTTGAAGCCCGTGAGGCCGACCGAGGTCAACAGATCCTCGGCCATTCTTACATACTTCTCGCGCTCGCGGCGCAGCGCGCGGCGGTGCGGCTCGACGATCTCGAGCGGCAGCATGACGTTGTCGAGCGTGGTGCGCCACGGCAGCAAGGTCGGGTTCTGGAACGCCATGCCGACGCACGACAGCGGCCCGCTGACCCGGGCACCGGCAACATGGATCGCGCCGGTGGTCGGCGGCATCAGGCCGGAGACCAGGCGCATCAGCGTCGACTTGCCGCAGCCGCTCGGCCCGACCACGGCGGCGAACTCGCCCTTGGCGATCGCCATGTCGGCCTTCTCGAGCGCCAAGGTGCCGCTGTCGCCTTCGCCGTAGGCCAGGCTGACGTCGCGCAGGTCGACGAAATGCCCGGTCGCCGCCGGCGGTTGCGGCGTCGCCATCCTCAGAGCTCCTGGACGTCGACCACGCCGGGGATCGCCTTGGCGCGCGCCTTCATCTGCGGCGATACCGGGAACTGCCCGGGCAAGGCGATCTCGACCTCGCGGTCGTCGATGTCGACCACCAGGCTGACCTTGCCGCGCGCGCGCGGCGCGCCCATGCCGTCGAACAGCTTGCGCAGGCTGCCGATCGCGCTCTCGTCCTTGAGATAGATGCGCAGCTTGGCCGCGGCGTCGACCGCGGCGGCGTCGAGCGGAGTCAGCGACTGGGCGAGGATCCGCACGCCGTCGCCCTCGGCGCGCACGTCAGCGGTGACCAGCAACGGCTTGCCGCCCTCGAGCAGCGGCCGCGCCACCGCCAGCACCTCGGCGAACAGCGTGACCTCGAAGACGCCGCTGGTGTCCGACATCTGCACGAAGGCGAAACGGTTGCCGCGCGCCGACGTCCGCTCCTGCTTACCGGTGACGATGCCGGCGAGCTTGACGCGCGAGACGCCGCCGGCCACGGCACGGCTGGTAAGCTCGGCCTGGCGCACGACCCCGAGCCGGCCGAGCGCCTTGGCATAGTCGTCGAGCGGATGGGCCGACAGATAGAAGCCGATGGCCTCGAACTCGCGCTGCAGCCGGTCGTTGGGCTCCCAGTCGACGACCACCGGCAGCGGCAGATCATCGACCGCGACCTCGCCGAACAGATTGACTTGATTGCTCTCGCGCTCGGCGGCGGCCGATCCGGCAAAGCGAATCAGCAGCTCGACCGCGGCGTAGACCTGGGCGCGGTGCGGGTTGAGGCCATCGAACGCGCCGGCCGCGACCAGGTTCTCGATCTGGCGCTTGTTGACCGCGCGCACGTCGAGCCGGCGCGCGAAGTCGAACAGCGATCGGAACGCGCCCTTCTTCTGGCGCTCGGCGACCACGCCCTCCATGGCATGCGCGCCGACGTTCTTGACCGCGGCCAGCGCGTAGCGCACGGCTTTCTTGCCGTCGGGCAGCGCCTCGACCGAGAAGTGCGGCTCGCTGCAATTGATGTCGGGCGGCAGCAGCGGCACACCGAGACGCTGCAGCTCCTGGCGGAACACATTGAGCTTGTCGGTATTGCCGAGATCGAGCGTCATCGATGCTGCGAAGAACTCGACCGGGTAGTTCGCCTTGAGCCAGGCGGTCTGGTAGGCGATGAACGCGTAGCAGGCCGAGTGCGCCTTGTTGAAGCCGTAGCCGGCGAACTTATCGACCAGATCGAAGACGTAGCTCGCGCGTTCGGCGCTGACCCCGCGCGCCATCGCACCCTTCACGAAGGTGTCGCGCTGCTCTGCCATCTCCTCCTTGATCTTCTTGCCCATGGCGCGGCGCAACAGATCGGCCGCGCCCAGGGTGTAGCCGGCGAACACCTGGGCGATCTGCAGCACCTGCTCCTGGTAGATGATCACCCCGTAGGTGTCCTTGACGACGGGGTCGATCGTCTCGTGCATGAACTCGGGCTTTTCACGCCCGTGCTTGCAGGCGATGTATTTCGGGATATTCTCCATCGGGCCGGGTCGGTAGAGCGCGACCAGCGCGATCAGGTCCTCGATGTTCTGCGGCTTGGCCTCGCGCAGCAGGTCGCGCATGCCCGAGCTTTCAAACTGGAACACCCCCATGGCATCGCCGCGGCTCAGCATCTCGTAGGTCGCGGCGTCGTCGAGCGGCGGGTTCATGACGTCGATGGCGTCGCCGCGCGCACGGATCAGCGCCTCGGCGCGTGCCAGGACCGTCAGGGTCTTGAGGCCGAGGAAATCGAACTTCACCAGGCCGGCGAGCTCGACATATTTCATGTTGAACTGCGTGACCGGCATGTTCGAGCGCGGATCGCGATACAGCGGCACCAGCTCGTCGAGCGGCCGGTCGCCGATCACCAGGCCGGCGGCGTGGGTCGACGCGTGGCGATAGAGGCCTTCGAGCTTGAGGCCGATGCCGAGCAGGCGCGCCACGCCCTCGTCGGTGTCGCGCCAGGTCTGCAGCTGGGGCTCGCCGTCGATCGCCTTGTCGAGCGTGACCGGGTTGGCCGGATTGTTGGGCACCAGCTTGCAGATCCGGTCGACCTGTCCGTACGGCATTTCGAGCACGCGGCCGACGTCGCGCAGCACGGCGCGCGCCTGCAGCTTGCCGAAGGTGATGATCTGCGCCACCCGGTCTTGGCCGTAGCGCTGCTGGACGTAGCGGATGACCTCGTCGCGGCGCTCTTGACAGAAATCGATGTCGAAGTCCGGCATCGAGATGCGCTCGGGATTGAGAAAGCGCTCGAACAGCAGGCCGAAGCGGATCGGATCGAGGTCCGTGATGGTGAGCGCCCAGGAGACCACCGAGCCGGCGCCCGAGCCGCGGCCCGGCCCGACCGGAATGCCCTGCGCCTTGGCCCACTGGATGAAGTCGGCGACGATCAGGAAGTAGCCCGCGAAGCCCATGCTCGAGATCACGCCGAGCTCGTACTCCAGGCGCTCGCGATAGGGCTGCGCGGCGGCGAGGCGCGCGGCATCGTCGACGGCGCCGGCGACCACCTGGGCCAGCCGGTGATCGAGCCCAGCCACGGCCATCTCGCGCAGCTCGGCGATCTCGTCGCGGCCGGATGCGGTCCGGAACGCCGGCAGGATCGGCTTGCGGGTCACCGGCATGTAGGCGCAGCGGCGCGCCACCACGAGCGTGTTGTCGACCGCTTCGGGCAGGTCGGCGAACAGCTGGCGCATCTCGGCAGCCGACTTGAAGCGATGGTCCGGGGTCAATCGGCGCCGCTCGGCGTCGGGCACCGTCTTGCCGTCGGCGATGCACAGCAGCACGTCATGGGCCACGTACATGCCGGCGTCGGCGAAGAACACCTCGTTGGTCGCGACCAGCGGCAGGTCGCGGGCATAGGCGAGCTCGATCAGCGCCGGCTCGATGCGATCCTCGAGCGGCAGCTTGTGGCGCATGATTTCGACATAGAGCCGGTTCGGGAACAGCGCGGCGAGCTGATCGAGCGCGGCCGCGGCGGCCGGTCCCTGCCCTTCGGCGAGCAGTCGGCCGACCAGGCCTGCCGGCCCGCCGGTCAACGCGATCAGCCCGTCGGTCGTGCCCTCCAGCGCGGCCAACCCGATCTGCGGCGCCTCATGGCTCTCGGTCTCGAGGAACGAGCGCGACACCAGCTTGAGGAGATTGCGGTAGCCGGCCTCGTCCTGAACCAGCAGCACGATCGGATCGGGCGGCGGCGGCACGCCCGGCCGGCCGCCGCCGTCGCTGCGGCGTAAGCCGAGCTGGCAGCCGATGATCGGCTGCACGCCAGCTTCGGCGGCCGCGCCGGCGAATTCGAGCGCGCCGAACAGATTGCCCGTGTCGGTGATCGCGACCGCGGGCATCGCCTGGCCGACGCACAGCTTGACGAGCTCCTTGACCTTCAGGGCGCCCTCGGAGAGCGAGTAGGCCGAGTGGACGCGCAGGTGGACGAAGTCGGCGTGGGCCATGGTGTTTGATGGGTGATTACCGGGGTTCCGTCAACACCCCACGCCAGGCGCGGCGAACCGCCGCTCTAGGCAGCCGAGCCGCGTGCCTGTTCGACCAGAACGCCGTCCTTCAGCATCACGATTCGGTCCATCCGCCGGGCAAGCTCGACGTTGTGGGTCGCGACCAAGGCCGCGAGCTCCGTCGCTTTCACGAGCCGTGCCAACATGTCGAACACGCCGCCCGCGGTCGCCGGGTCGAGATTGCCGGTCGGCTCGTCGGCCAGGATCAGCTTGGGCCGATTGGCCATGGCGCGCACGATCGCGACCCGCTGCTGCTCGCCGCCCGACAGCCGCGCCGGCCGGTGATTCAGGCGTTCGGCGAGGCCGACCGCGGACAACAGCTCGGTGGCGCGCTTGGCCGCGGCACCGCGGCTGACGCCGTCGATCATCTGCGGCAGCACGACGTTCTCGAGCGCGGAGAATTCGGGCAGCAGATGATGGAACTGGTAGACGAAACCGACGGCGCGCCGGCGCAGCGCGGTGCGGCGGACATCGGACAGGGTCGAGCAGGCCTCGCCGGCGATCATCACCTCGCCGGCGTCGGCGCGCTCGAGCAGCCCGGCGATGTGCAGCAGGGTCGACTTGCCGGCGCCCGACGGCCCGAGCAGCCCGACCATCTCGCCGGGCCGGACCATGAGGTCGACGCCGCGCAGCACCTGGAGGCTGGCGGCGGCCGTGGTGAATACGCGCTTGATGCCGACCAGCGCCAAGCCGACGCTATTCATAACGCAGCGCCTCGACCGGATCGAGCTGGGCGGCGCGCCACGACGGGTAGATCGTCGCCAAGACCGAGAGCACCAGCGCCATCGCGACGATCTGGATAACTTCGATCCAATCCAGCCGCGCCGGCAGGTGCGACAGGAAATAGATGGTCGGGTCGAAGATCGTGGTCCCGGTCAGCTGTTGCAGCCAGCCCCGAATCGTCTCGATGTTCAGGGTGAAGGCGACGCCCAGGAGCAGCCCGGCGACCGTGCCGATGACGCCGACGCTGGCGCCGCTCATGAAGAAGATCCGCATCACCATGCTGCGCGTCGCCCCCATGGTACGCAGGATCGCGATATCGTGCCCCTTGTCCTTCACCAACATGATCATCGACGAGATGATGTTGAACGCCGCAACCAGGATGATCAGGGTCAGGATCAAGAACATGACGTTGCGTTCGACCTGGACCGCGGTGAAGTAGCTCGAGTTGGCCTGCTGCCAGTCGACGATCTGCAGGTCAGGACCGACGATGCCGCCGATCACGAAGGCGACCTGCGACGACCGGTCGGCGTTGTCGAGCACGAGCTCGATGGCATTGGCGCCGTCCGGTACCCGGAAAAAGATCTGCGCCGCCTCGAACGGCATGTAGACATAGGTGTTGTCGTACTCGTACATGCCGACGTCGAACACCGCGACCACGCGATAGGCCTTGACGCGCGGCACCGTACCGATCGCGGTGGCAGTGCCCTGCGGATTGATGAAGGTGATCAGGTCGCCGATCGCGAGGCCCATGCGCGTCGCCATGCGGCGGCCGATCAGCACGCCATCGTCGGCATAGTCGTCGAGCGAGCCGGCCCGGATGTTGCTGCTGATCAATCCGCGCTCGCGCAGGTCGGCCAAGCGCATGCCGCGGATCAGCGCCGGGCCGGCGACACTGTTTGCGGAAGCCAGCGCCTGCCCCTGGACCAGCGGCACTGCCGTCACGACGTCGCGCAGACCGCGGAGCCGGCCGACGATCGCGTCGTGGTCGGGAATCTGGGCGGCGGCCCGGGCGTACAGCGTGATGTGGCCGTTCAAGCCCAGGATCCGGCCGAGCAGCTCGGCCCGGAAGCCGTTCATCACCGACATCACGATGATCAACGTCGCGACACCGAGCGCGATGCCAAGCAGCGAAAAGCCCGCGATGACCGAAATGAAGCCTTCCTGCCGCCGTGCTCGCAGATAGCGCATCGCGACCATGCGCTCGAACGCGGAGAACGCCATGGGATCAGCCCGCGAGCCGGTTCAGCACGGCGTCGAGCGCCAATTCCTGCTTGGCGCCGCCGCGCCGGGTCTTAAGCTCGGCGGTGCCGGCGGCGACGCCACGCGGACCGATCACCACCTGATAGGGAATGCCGATCAGCTCCATGTCGGCGAGCTTGACCCCGGCGCGCTCGTCGCGATCGTCGTAGAGCACGTCGCGTCCTGCCTTGGTCAGCTCGGCATAGAGCTTGTCGCACGCGCCATCGCAGGCCTTGTCGCCGACCTTGAGGTTGATCAGCGCGACGTCGAACGGCGCCACCGGCTCCGGCCAGATGATGCCGGCGTCGTCGTGGCTGGCCTCGATGATGGCGCCGACCAGTCGGCTGACGCCGATGCCGTAGCTGCCCATCTCGAGGGCCACGTTGTCAGTCCGACCTCGATGCCGCGCGCGGTCATCAGCTGGTCCGCCGGCACCGGACAGGTCGCCGCATCGTGCTTTTCGTCGGTCGCGGCATACAGGCCGGTCAGCCGCTCGACCAGCGCGGCGCGCTCGGCGTCGTTGGCCGCCTGTTCGTTCAGCAGGTCGAGCTTGAGCCAGTCGCGGTGACAGAACACAGCGGACTCGCCGGTCTCCGCCAGGATGATGAACTCGTGGCTGAGGTCGCCGCCGATCGCGCCCGAGTCGGCGCGCATCGGGATCGCCTTCAGGCCCATGCGCGCGTAGGTACGCAGATAGGCGACGAACATCTTGTTGTAGGCGCGGCGCGCGCTCTCGAAGTCGAGATCGAACGAGTAGGCATCCTTCATCAGGAACTCGCGCCCGCGCATCACGCCGAAACGCGGCCGCACCTCGTCGCGGAACTTCCATTGGATATGATAGAGATTGAGCGGCAGCGCGCGGTACGATTTGACGTAGTGCCGCACGATGTCGGTGATCATCTCCTCGTTGGTCGGGCCGTAGAGCAGCTCGCGCTCGTGGCGGTCGGTGATGCGCAGCATCTCCTTGCCGTAGTCGTCGTAGCGGCCGCTCTCGCGCCACAGCTCGGCCGATTGGATGGTCGGCATCAGCATCTCGAGCGCGCCAGCGGCGTTTTGCTCCTCGCGCACGATCTGCTCGATCTTCTTGAGCACGCGGAAGCCGAGCGGCAGCCAGGCGTAGATCCCGGCGCTCTGCTGGCGCACCAGCCCGGCACGCAGCATCAGGCGATGCGAGACGATCTGCGCCTCGGCCGGCGTCTCTTTCGAGGTCGGCAGGAAGAACTGAGTTACGCGCATGGCGTCAGGCGTCCGTGAAACGGCCCGCGACTGTAGGCAAGCACGCCCGGCCTGTCCACACGGCCGCCGGCGGCTTGGGCGTCGGAGTGCCTGCAACCAGTGCCACAGGAGATCTAGTAGCCGGCGCGCGCGCAGAGCTGTCGGAGCTCGCTCTGGGTACCCGGATCGATCGGCTGGCCGTTGAGCACGGTGCGGCCGCTGGCGTCGACGGTGACGCGGCCGACATAGGTCTCGCCGGCCACGCCGCTGCGCGTGGCCGCCTGCGGCCGGATCAACAGGTCGGTCGAGCTCTGGCTGCCGAGCCCGCCGTACGCGCTCGCGCCCGAGCCGGGCAGGTCGGCGGGCGCGACCGGCCGGCCGTAGACATCGGTGCCGCCCCGGTAGGCGACGTCGGGCGCGGGCTGATGCTGGACGCTCGCCTGGCGGCACATGTCGCGGGTGACGACGATGCGACCGTCGGGTTGGACCAGGCTGCCGAGCGCCCCCGGCGTGGTCGCGGCCGGCGGCGGCATCGGCGCGGGCTCCGGCAGGGCGCGCTGGGAGCGCCGCAGAATGTCGCTGTCCTGGGGGCCCGGGGGCTGGCCGAGCGGCTGGCCCGGCATCACGGGCTGGGCGGCGACGGCGAGCGGCACCGCCAGGGCAAAGACCATCGTGGTCAATCGGAGCATCAGGATCATCCGTTGCAGGCCCCTCAGCCTAGATGGGTTGGCGCCGGCGCAGAAAGTAGATGACGCCAACATTGAAACCCCGTAATGTTTCAAGATAAAGGAACAGCGCCGGTAACGGCGTGGCCCGAGTTTAGGGAGGAATCGCTTAGCGGCGACTTAAAAAGTTTAGACCGCCAATACACAATTCAGTCATTGTGCAATGCAACATGGCAAGATGAAAGTCTCATCTTGCCAATTTTTTTTGCGCCGGGCGCTTTGAACTGCGACTACAGTCTCGAGATCTTCAAGTAAAACCGCTGGCCGGCCGCGTCGCTGAGCACCCTGCTTAGCGTTTCAACAGGCTGCCGCCTGCCGCCCAGTCGCGGAACGAAATCACGTCCGCTTGAACAACCAGAAAGATCACCAGCCACAGCGCGGCCGTGATCAGCGTCGTCCACACGAGTTTCTTGCGCAGCTGCGGGTTGGCGGGCGCGCCGGCGGCGTAGCCGAGATCGCTCGGATCGGCCGGCCGGATGCCCCAGGGCAGCACGGCGAAGAGCACGATGCACCACAGGATCGCGTAGAGCACGACACCGGAGACCCCGTTCATGCCTGCTCGAGCTCGATCAGGGTGCCGCCGAAGTCCTTCGGGTGCAGGAACAGGACCGGCTTGTCGTGCGCGCCCAGGCGCGGGGTGCCGTCGCCCAGCACGCGCGCGCCGCCGCCGACCAGGCGATCGCGCGCCGCCGTGATGTCGTCGACCTCGTAGCAGACGTGGTGCATGCCGCCGGCCGGATTGCGCGCCAGGAACGAAGCGATGGGCGAGTCGGCGCCGAGCGGATGCAGCAGCTCGATCTTGGTGTTCGGCAAGGTGACGAACACCGTCGTCACGCCGTGCGCCGGCAGGTCGACCGGCGCGGACACCGCGGCGCCCAGCAGATCGCGATAGACCGCGCTCGCGGCGGCCAGGTCAGGCACCACGATGGCGACGTGGTTGAGCCGTCCAATCATGCCGCCTCGCCCTTCCCGCCCGTCAGATGCGCACCAGATGGATGTCGGTGATCGGTCGGCGCCCGAGATCGCTCTTGAGGGTGCGGCGCAGCGCCGAGCGCACGACCTCGCGCACCGCGCCGTCGTCGCGCTTCGACCCGGGCGGCATCTGATCGACGGCGTTGCGCAGCGCGCCGCGCAGCGCCGCGCCGATCGCGTCGTCGCCGTCCGGGTCGATCAGGCCGTGCACCGTCACGACCGGCTCGGCGACGATGCGGCCGGCACGGTCGAGCACCAAGGTCGCCACCGCGGCGCCGTTGTCGACCAGGCGCTGGCGATCGCGCACGGCGGTGCCGCCGAGCGGCACCAGCCGGTTGCCGTCGAGCCCGAGACGCCCCGCCGGCACCTTGTCGATCACGCCCGGCTCGCCGGGCGCCAGGCGCACCACCGTGCCGTTCTCGACCACCAGGCTCGCCGGTACCTGGCAGTCGCGCGCGAGCTTTGCATGCTCCACCAAGTGGCGCATCTCGCCGTGCACCGGGATTGCCAGGCGCGGTCGGACGTGGGCATACATGCGCGCCAGCTCGTCGCGCGCCGGATGGCCCGAGACGTGGACGAAATGCGTCTGCTCGGTCAGGATATGGACGCCGAGCCGGACCAGCTGGTTCTGCAGCCGGCCGATCGCCTTCTCGTTGCCCGGGATGATGCGCGACGAGAAGATCACCGCGTCGCCCTCCTCGAGCACGATGCTGGGATGATTGTTCTGCGCGATCCGGGCGAGCGCGGCGCGCGGCTCGCCCTGGCTGCCGGTGCACAGCAGCAGCACCTCGTCGCGCGGCAGGTCGGCCGCGGCGTCTTCGCTCAGGAACGGCCGGGTGTCGCGCAGGTAGCCGTTCTCGCGGGCCGCCTCGTCCATGCGCCGCAGCGATCGGCCGACCAGCGCGACGCGACGGTCGTTCGCCTCGGCGGCCACGGCGACGCTTTCGAGCCGCGCGATGTTGCTGGCGAAGCACGCGACCGCGACCCGGTCGTCGAACTGCCCGACCAGCTGGATCAGGCTCTCGCGCACCGCGGCCTCGGACCCGGCCTCGCCGGGACGAAAGACGTTGGTCGAGTCGCCGATCAGCGCCAGCACGCCCTCCTCGCCGACGCGGCGCAGCGCCGCCTCGTCGGCGACCGGC
>JACQAI010000369.1 GCA_016195115.1 Pseudomonadota bacterium | reverse complement strand
GGGTTTCGCCATCGTCGTCCCAGAAGCACGGCGGCACGATCCATGTCGGGTCGACGCCGGGCGAAGGTGCCTTGATCGCGGTGCGCCTGCCGCTCGAGGGCGTCGCCGGCACCGGGAGCGCCGCGGCGGCGTAGTCCGGATCTCAGCGGTTGGAGTCGGTTTAGATCTTGAGCCATTAATACGCCGCGTAGCGCCGTCCCCATCTTCCGGACTCAACTCGGCATGGGCGGTCATACGGGAAGCTGCCGACGCGCGGCGTCGGCAAGCAACTGATGCAGAAAGGGCACCTCTCGGTCCCGGTCGGTCTGCGACGGCAAGGATGCTATGACTTGGCAGGTGTCGGAGATCGCGTTCAAGAGCTCGGCATCCGACATGCGGCGGATTCGCTGCGCGGCCAAGTCAACGATGGTATCTAAGTCACTCATAACACGAGGTCGATGAACCGAACGAATCGCCCAAAAGGCTGACACGCAGTGTGCATCGAGTCCAGAGGAGCTGGTCACACCTGCGCAACGCGTAGATGCATGGTTATAGGCTATTTGTTATTTTTACGTGACTTTTAGCCTGTGCTGCGCTCTAGAATGAAGGTCGGTATGAAGCGGGTTGATCGATGAAGCCGGCGACATCGTATAGCTTCAGCTCGAGACTGGTGACGTACTCCGTCAAGCTGGGCGACCGTTGGACGACGATCCGGCTGGAGCAGGAGCTGATGTCGGCGCTGCATGACATCGCGCTCGGCATGGGCATCGGCGTGCATGAGCTATGCACCGAGGTCGCGCTTGATCGCCCGGACGGCAGCTTCACGTCGGCGTTGCGGGTGTTCGTGGTGAACCACTATCGGCGGCTGAGTCGAACGGTGTCACCGAGCGAGCGTACCTCGCTCGAGCGGATGGCTGCGGGGCGGGGCGATCTTTCGATGAGCCGCCGATTGATCGATGTGGGCGCGCGCGAAACCGCGCCGGAATTGGCGAGCTTCTACACGTGGTGGCTCGAGTACCAGCCGGCATCGGACCGCGTGCCGCAGCACGAGGCGATCAATCCCGACCTGTTGAGGGTGCTCGGGCTGGGCGGCTTGGTGCACGTCGTCGACGCGACGGCGACCGATCCAATGAACTACCGTCTTCGGGTTTTTGGTCGCAAAGTTGCGGTGGTCGGGGGCCGCGATTTCGCGGGCTGCCGGATCAGGGATGTGCGGGGTCGAGAGTACAGTGCTGCCGCAGCCGAGGACTATTTTACCGCAGTGTCTACTGGAGTGCCGCGGCTGCAAGAAGTAGACGCGTCGATCGGTGGTTTCCGACGCGTCTACCAGAGGCTTATCGCGCCGTTTTCAAGTGACGGCCATGCGCCGGACACTCTCCTGGTCGCGGTGTGCTACAAGTCGCCGGGTCTCGTCGACAAGCTGAGCCCGGATCTCGGCGCGTGAAATCCACGGCAGGTAGAACCGATCCTCCTTGTCGGTGATCGGGTTCCATCCGTCGATCGCCAGCACCATCCGGGGGTAGGCGTAGCCGGTCACGGCGGCGGTCGGCAGGCCTTTCTCCGCGAGCGTCCCGTGGACGAATCCGCAGTGCCAGTCAACGTCGAATCGCCGCAGCGATGCGCAACGCGCGAGGCGCGTCATATAACCCGACAGGCCGTGCTTGCGCCAATCTGGATGGATCCACAAGCCGCCGTGATGTCCGATGCGGCCCGAAAGGATCGGCATGTCGGGCGGCACGACCAGGTCGACGAGCTTGCGTGGCCCGCGGCTGAACCAGAGCCGCTGGGTACGCATCAGCTCGATGAAACTGTCCGTGACGTAGAGACGATTGGCGATGCACGCAATATCGCGGCGGTCGTCGATTCGGGTGAGCTTGACCCAGAAGGAGTCGTCGGGTGTGAGATCGTTGTGCTCGGGGTTGAAGGTCGGGATGACAAGGTGGATGTTGGGCGCGCTGCTCATCATGGCGACCCAGCCCGACATGTCGGTGCTGAACGTCACTTCGAGTCCAAGGTCGTGAAGCGCGGCTATGGTCGCATCGAAGCAGGATTGAATGATCTGCTGCTCGTCGAGAGCGATGAAGTCGGAACCGTCCATGGTCTGGTCTCCTTCGGCTGTCGCGCGAATTGCGCCGCGACAGCCTTACGGAGACTCGTGTGGAAATCAGTTGCTCGATACGATCGTAAATAGGCGTCGCGCCGAATCGCGGCGAGAGGGCGGCGCGCTGCGGACGGCGGGCTGTATCTACGCTGGATTCTGTGCGCCGGGATGCTCGCGCGGCTTGCCGGTGCCAAGCACCGTCTTGTAGCGCACGGCGATCAGCAGGCAGTCCGTGCCGCCACCCGACTCCGAAAACGGCACGATGAGCCTTTGATAGATGCGTTGGCTCATGCCGACCGACGCGTCCACTTCCTGGAGCCGCGGCACTCCCGTGGTGGCCACCGTGAGGTAATCCTCCGCGGCGGCGGTCCGATAGTCCCTGCCCGGCAGGTCGGCGATCCGACAGCCGGCGAAGTCGCGTCCGCCCGCCGCCACGACGCGCTCGCCGAAGATGCGGAAGCGAAAGTTTAACGGATCGCCGCTGCGCGCATCCACCGCGTGGACCATGCCACCGAAGCCGAGTCGCTGCAGCAGGCCGGGGTCGATGCTGCTGTGCGGCGGCACACCTCTCGGTCTCGGCCGGCGGTGGTGCCACCATTGCCACAGATCGACGAGCTCCGGGACGACGTCCTTGGCGTCGGCTTGCAGCCGCCGCCGTTTCACCCGATAGCCGTCACCCTTGGCGGCCTCCGTGCTGCCGATGAGGCGCCGGTAGTGGTTGACCACGAAAACCCGCAGCGACGACGTGAAACTTCCGTCGCTGCGCCCGAGCGCGATTTCCGTGCACAGCTCATTGAGCCCGACGCCGAGCGTGAGCGCGATCTCGCGCAGCGCGTGCATCATTTCCGGCTCGACGCGGATTGTCGTCCATCGCGCGCCGAGCTTGATCGGGTATGTTTCGAGTCGCGTTGCGCCGCGCGCTGCCGTCATCGCCGGTTCCCGCCCTCCGGGATCATACGGGCGCGTCCGATCGCTCCACAATCGACGAGCGCATCGGATTTGTCGACTTACTACAATATATATACGCACTACGTGCGCGTGACCCCAGCGCCCGAGGAATCTCTCCATACGCGCGTATTATGCGGTTGCGGCGGGCGAACGTCTGAACCAACGATCGCGCGGGGGCGAGCGATACCAGACACGACAATGCACCAAGAGCCTGGGAGATCCGCGGCGCTCCGGCTGCGAGACGCCGATCGCGATCGAGTGACAGTGGCCGCTCCGCCCGTCCTCGGCCGTGCCGCGATGGTCGTGGTGGCCGGGTTGGCGGTTCTAGGGCCGCTGTCGATCTCGGCGTATTTCCCCGCGTTTCCGGCGATCGCGGAGACGTTCGGCGCGTCTGCGGGGGATGTCCGGCTGACGTTGAGCGTGTACCTGCTGGGCTTCTGCCTGGCGCAGCTCGTCTATGGGCCGGTGAGCGACGCCTGGGGGCGCCGGCCCGTGATGGTGGTCGGGCTTACCTTGTTCGTCGCGGGCAGCCTGGGGTGTCTGGGCGCAATCGACATCGACATGCTGATTGCCTCGCGATTGCTGCAGGGCATGGGGGCGTGCGCCGGACTCGTCCTTGGTCGCGCGGTTGTGCGGGACCGCCTGGAGGGGCCGGCGATGACCCGGATGCTGGCCGTGATGGCGCTCGCTTTGACGGCGGCACCGATGCTGGGCCCGCTGGTCGGGGGAGCCCTGGAAACGTGGTTCGGCTGGCGCGCCGTCTTCGTGCTGCTGACCGTGCTCGGCGTGAGCGGATTGCTGGGCGTCGCGACGGTGCTTCCAGAAACGCGCGGGCGAGACGTCGAGTTGACCGGTTGGGTGACCGCGATTGGCCGGCGCTACGCCGTGTTGGCTGCCGATTGGCGCTTCATGGTCGTCGTGATGAGCGCCGGCTTCGTCACCGCGCATGTCTATCTTTGGGGAGCCGGCGCACCGGCGCTGTTCATCAGCTTGCTCGGCTTCACGCCTGGTGAGTTCGGCATGCTGGGCTTGGTCACGGGGTTCGGGAATCTCTGCGTCAGCCTCGCGATGGCCGCGGGGCGCATCAAGACCGATCCCGTGGTGCTCGGGATCATCGGCACGATCGGAATATCGATCGGGGGATTGGTGCTGCTTGGTCTGTGCGCGGCCGGCTGGTGGACCAATCCCGTGATCGTCTTGCTGCCGATCGTGCTGATATCAGCGTGCGCCGGGCTGGCGAACGTGGCGCTCGCGTCCCTCGCGATGGCGAAGCACGGTGCCATCGCGGGTGCGGCATCGGCGGTTCTCGGCGCTGGCCAAATGGCCATGGGGGCGGCAGGCGTACTGGTGCTCGCGCTTCAGGATGCGTCGACGCCGACACCAATGGCGTTCCTCATGACCGTTGCGGCGTTCGGCGGTGCGGTGGCGGCGGGTGTCGCGGCGGTCGGCTTGCGGCGGGCTCGATGAGCCGGTTTCGGTTGGCCCCTGTCCCCTAGGCGCCGCGCGACGGGACCAGCATGTAGCCGACGCCGCGGACCGTGCGGATCACGCTCGAGACCGTCGGGTCGAGGTCGAGCTTGCGTCGCAGATTGCTGATGTGGACGTCGACGCTGCGGTCGAACGGCTCCCACTCGCGGCCGGCGGTGACGGCCATCAGCCGGTCGCGCGTGATCGCCTGGCGGGGACTGCCGGCCAGCAGTACGAGAATGCGGTGCTCCGCCTGGGTCAGGCGGACCGACGCGCCGGTGAGCGATTGCAGTTGCCGGCTGGAGAGATCGAGGATCCACTCGGCAAAGCCGATCGAGCTCGGCGGTGGCGCCGCCGCACTGCGAGGCGTGGTCTCAAGGGCTCGGGCGACCGTCTGCATTGGGC
>JACQAI010000114.1 GCA_016195115.1 Pseudomonadota bacterium | reverse complement strand
GTGCGGCATCGTGACATTGGCGCCGACATAGCCGTGGCGCGCGAGCTCCCGCACGAAGCCCGGGAATTCGTCGGGCGAGCGCTCCTCGACCCGGTAGTCGCCGTCGATGCCGTAGCGCTTGATCCAATAGCCGTGCAGCTTGGGCGAGCGCGACTGCTTGGCCGGCCAGCCGATCACGCAGGCGAGGCGACGCTGGCTCACTGGGCCTTGCCCGCCATCAGGTTGGCGACCTCGACCGGCTGGCCGGTCTGTGCCGAGCGCGTGATCGCCAGGGTCGTGGCCAACGTAACGGTGCCGTCGCGCCCGCTCAGCACCGGTTTCTCGGTGCCGCGGATCACGCCGGCGAAATTGCGCATCTGCTCGGTGTAGGAATCGGCCGGCGCAACGTGATGGCGCTTCTGGGTCAGCGGCGTGTGCCAGCTCTGCTTGCCCGGGTCGTGCCAGCGATGCGTCAGGGTCGGCAACGCCAGCGAGCCGAGCGTGCCGGCGAGCAGGATGCAGTCCTCGTGATCGTGCGGGAACGACGGGTTCTCGCGCGAGCCCCATTCCCAGCTCCACGGCGTCGACGCGACGTCGGAGACCACCAGGGTGCCGAGTGCGCCGCTCTTGAAGCGCAGCACCGCGGCGGCGGTGTCCTCGACCGCGAAGCCGCGCACGGCGTTGGAGGCGGTCGCCTGCACGGTCTCGATGTCGCCGCACAGCATGCGCAGGCAATCGATGTCGTGGATCGCGTTGATGAGCACCGGGCCGCCGCCCGGCTCGCGGCGCCACGCGAGGTCGTGGTAGCCCGCGGGCTTGTGGCTGAGATAGATCGCGGTCGCCGCGACCACGCGGCCGAGCCCGCCGTCGCGCACGACCTCGGCGGCCTTGCGCATGATCGGGTTGTGGCGCCGGTGATGGCCGGTGAGGATCGCCACGCCGGCGCGCTCGCCGGCCTCGATCAGCTCGAGCGCCTCGGCGACCGAGTCGGAGACCGGCTTCTCGACGATGATCGGGATGCCGCGCGCGATGCAGGCGAGCCCGGCCTTGACGTGCATCTGGTTGGGCACCGCGACGATCGCGCCGTCGGGCTTGGCCTTGTCGAGCATCTCCTCGATAGTCGGATAGATCGGATACCCGAGTTTTTTCGCCTCCTCGACCGCCGTCGGCGAGGGATCGGCGACGCCGGCCAGGGTGAACGCGGGATTGCCCGAGCGCAGCACCGCGACGTGGGTGCGGCCGATCAAGCCCGCGCCGATCACGCCGATACGCAGCTGTGCCATGTCGTGGTCTCCGTTGTCAGGCGGTGAAGTGCGCGGCGGCCATCACGGCCGGCTCGCGCGGGATGACGGGCGCGAAGCCCATGCGCTCGAGCACGTCGCGGCGCACGTCGATGCCCGGGGCGACCTCGGTGAGCGCCAGACCCTGCGCAGTCAGCGCGAAGACCGCGCGCTCGGTGACGTAGACCACGGTCTGGCCGCGCTTGAGCGCCTCGCGGCCCGAGAAGGTGATCTGCTCGACGGCGCCGACCAGCTTGGCGACCTCGCCGTGGCGCACGACGCGCAAGCGACCGTTGCCGATCTCGAGTTGGGTGCCCTTGGCATCGAAGGTGCCGCAGAACACCACCTTCCTGGCGTTCTGCGCGATGTCGATGAAACCGCCCGGCCCGACCGTGACGCCGCCCAGCTTCGAGACATTGACGTGGCCGAAGCGGTCGATCTCGCCGAAGCCGAGGAACGCCAGGTCGAGGCCGCCGCCCGAGTAGAAGTCGAACTGCGACGGCCCGTCGATCATCGCGGTGGCGTTGCGCGCATAGCCGAACAAGGAGCCCTCGAGCAGCTCGCCGCCGTAGGTGCCGTGCTCGATGGTCTGGTAGTAGCGATCGAGCTGGCCGCGCGCGGCGACCAGCTTGGCGACGCCGTCGGGAATCCCGAAACCGTAGTTCAGCACCGCGCCCTCGACCAGCTCCTCGGCGGCGCGCCGCGCGATCGCCTGGCGCACCGTGAAGGGCTGCGGCACCGGCACGCTGGGCGGGCCCTTGGTCTCGCCCGACAGGGTCGGGTCGTGGAAGACGTCGTAGCCCATCGACTGGGTCGGATCGACCACGACCGCGTCGACGAGCGCACCGGGCACGCGCACCGCGCGCGCCGGCAGCGCGCCGACTTCGACCGCTGCACGCACCTGAGCGATGACTTTTCCTCCGGAGTTGTGCGCCGCCAGCGCGGCGGCGTAGATGTCGACGTTGGCCGGTTCCTGGTCGAGGCTGAGGTTGCCGTGGGCGTCGGCGAACGAGCCGCGGACCAGCGCGACGTCGATCGGAAAGGTGCGATAGCGCAGCAGCTCCTTGCCGTCGATCGTGACGAGCTCGACCAGATCGTCCTTGGCCGCCTTGTTCATGCGCCCGCCGTCGAGGCGCGGATCGACGAAGGTGCCGAGCCCGACATGGGTGAACAGGCCGGGCCGGCCGGCGCCGATCTCGCGGAACAGCTGCATGGCGACACCGCCGGGCAGCACGTAGGCCTCGATCTTGTCGTCCTTGGCGAGCTGCTGCATGCGCGGCGACCACACCCAGTGGCCGCCGATCACCCGCTTGACCAGGCCCTCGTAGGCGAAGCGGTTCATGCCGCGCTGCTTGCGGTCGCCGATGCCGAGCGAGTGGATCACGCTCAAGCCGCGCGGATGGCCGGTCGCCAGAAAGCGCGCCTCGACCGCCTCGTGCAGGCAGCTCGCCTCGACCAGTCCGCCGCCGCCGATCAGCGCCACCATGTCGCCGTCCCGGATCAGCGCCGCCGCCGCCTCGGCCGTGATGAACTTGTCGATCGCCATGGCTCGGTCCTCGGCGTCAGACGATGTCGGCCAAGCGCGCCGCGCCGCCCTTGAGCAGCGCACGCGCCACGACCGTGCGATGGATCTCCGACGTACCGTCGAAAATCCGGAAAATGCGCGCGTCGCGGTAGAAGCGCTCGATCGGCAGGTCCCGGCAATAGCCCATGCCGCCATGCACCTGGACCGCGCGATCGGCGACCCGGCCGAGCATCTCGGCGGCATAGACCTTGACCATCGAGATGCGCTCGCGGGCATCGCTGCCCTGGTCGATCTCCCAGGCCGCGCGCAGCACCAAGAGGCGCGCGGCGTTGATCTCGATGGCGCTGTCGGCGAGCATCTGCTGCACCAGCTGGTTGTCGCCGATCGGCTGGCCGAACTGCTGGCGCGTGCCGGCGTAGTCGGTCATCAGATCGAGGATGCGCGTCGCCTTGCCGACGGCGCGCGCACCGATCTGCGCCAGGCGGATGCGGCCCAAGGTCTCGAAGGCGTGCTTGAGGCCGTTGCCCTCCTCGCCGAGCAGGTGCTCGGGGCCGAGGCGAATGTCGTCGAAGAACATCTCGATGTGGCTGGTGCCGGCCAACCCCATCATCGGCTGATCGCGCCCGACCGTGAAGCCCGGCATGTCCTTGTCGACGATGAAGAGCGAGATGCCTTTGGCGCCGGCCGCCGGATCGGTCACCGCCGAGACGACGAAGAAGTCGGAGAACAGGCCGTCGCTGATGAAGATCTTGTGGCCGGTCAGCCGCCAGCCGGCACCGTCGCGCAGCGCGCGGGTCTTGATTCCGGCGGCATCCGAGCCGGCGCCCGACTCGGTGAAGCAGACCGAGAAGGTGCGCTCGCCGCGCACCGCCGGCAGCAGCCAGCGTTCGCGCTGCGCCACGTCGGCGAGCAGCAGCACCTCGTAGACATTGCCGAAGGCGCGGCGGATCAGGATGTCGGTCGTGTGGCCGAACTGCTCCTCGGCGAGGCAGGTATCGACCGCTGACAAACCACCGCCACCATGCTCGACCGGGATATTGGTGGCATAGAGCCCGAGCGCCTTCGACTTCTCGAAGATCGCGCGGGCCTTCGCGGGCTCGAGCCGCCCGGTCGCTGTGACCTCGGCCTCGAGCGGTATCAGCTCTGTGCGCACGAAGCGCCGGACGGTCTCGACCAGCAGCCGTTGCTCCTCGTTCAGCGCGAAATCCATGGCGTGCCTCTAGGTCTCGAGATACTGGGCCTGCACGCCCTTGACCAAGGCGATCACGGTGTCGAGGGTCGGGGTCGCAACGTTGTGCTGGCGCGCTAGGCGCGCGACCGCGCCGTGGATGGTGTCGATCTCGGTGCGGCGGCGCCGGATGATGTCCTCGCGCATCGACGATTTCG
>JACQAI010000113.1 GCA_016195115.1 Pseudomonadota bacterium | reverse complement strand
GCGCCGATGCGGAAGCGCCGGTCGCTCAGCGACAACAGGCCGCCGAGCATCATGATGACGGCGCCGCCCCAGATCCACGGCACCAGCACGTTGTGATAGACGCGCACGCCCCAGCCGCCGCGCCCGTCGGAGTCGCCCAGCGCCAAATAGAGATCGGCAAAACCGGTGGTTCGGATCGCGGTCTCGGTGGTGGCTTGCGGCGGCGCGTCGTAGAGCCGCTTCGACGGCGTCATGGTGGCGAGGACTGCACCGTCGCGCAGCAGCGTGAAGACGCCCTGGTCGGCGACGTAGTTGGGCCCCTGGATTTGACGCGCGCCGTCAAAGCGCAACATGTAGCCGGCGAGCGCCACGGTCTCGCCGGGCTTGACCGCCTGGATGGTCTCGCTCGACCACATCGAGCCCGTCATGCCGATGATCGACACCGCCATGCCGAGGTGTGCCACCGTCATGCCCCAGGCCGAGCGCGGCATGCGGCGCGCGCGGCCGAGCACGCCGCCGAGGTCGCGCAGCACGCCGAGGCGCTCGGCGAGCTCGCTCACGGTGGCGCCGACCAGCCAGGCGGCGAGCGCGATGCCGAGCACGGCGAGGATCGGGCCGCCGCGCGTCAGGGTCCAGGTCGCGAGGCCGACGACGATGCAGGCGCCGAGCGCCAGCTTCAGGCGCTGCAGCGCGCCCAAAAGATCGCCGCGCTTCCACGCCAGCATCGGGCCGATCGCCATGATCGCGACCAGCGCCGCCATGATGGGCACGAAGGTGGCGTTGAAATAGGGCGGGCCGACCGACACCGTGCCGCCGCCGACCGCGTCGAGGAACAAGGGATAGAGCGTGCCGAGGAACACGGTGGCGCACGCCGTCGTGAGCAGCAGGTTGTTCATCACCAGCGCGCCCTCGCGCGAGATCGGCGCAAACAGGCCGCCGGCCTCGAGCCTCGGCGCGCGCAGCGCATACAAGGTGAGCGAGCCGCCGATCACGACGGCGAGCAGGCCGAGGATGAACAGGCCGCGCGCCGGATCGACCGCGAAGGCGTGCACCGAGGTCAGCACGCCCGAGCGCACCAGGAAGGTGCCCATCAGGCTGAGCGCGAAGGTCAGGATCGCGAGCAGCACGGTCCAGCGCTTCAGCGCGTCGCGCTTCTCGACCACGATCGCGGAATGCAGCAGCGCGGTGCCGACCAGCCACGGCATGAACGAGGCGTTCTCGACCGGATCCCAGAACCACCAGCCGCCCCAGCCGAGCTCGTAGTAGGCCCACCAGCTGCCGAGCGCGATGCCGAGCGTCAGCGACGCCCACGCCGCCAACGTCCACGGTCTGACCCAGCGCGCCCACGCCGGGTCGACGCGGCCCTCGATCAGCGCGGCGACGGCGAACGAGAAGGTCAGCGAGAACCCGACATAGCCGAGATAGAGCATCGGCGGATGGAAGGCGAGCCCGGGGTCCTGCAGCAGCGGATTGAGGCCGTTGCCTTCTTGAGGCGGCGGGATGAGGCGAATGAACGGATTGGAGGTGAACAGGATGAAGGCGAGGAACGCGGCGCCGATCAGGCCCTGGATCGCGATCGCGCGCGCCCGGAGCGTCGGGCGCAGATTGCCGCCGAACCAGCCGACCGTGCAGCCGAACAGCGCCATCACGAGGACCCACAGCATCATCGAGCCCTCGTGGTTCCCCCACACGCCGGAGATCTTGTAGATAAGCGGCTTCAAGGTGTGGGAGTTGTTCGCCACGTTGGAGATCGAGAAGTCGGACACGACGTAGCCGTGCAGCAGCGTCACGAACGCCACCGCAACGCACAAGAGCTGCGCCTGCGCCGCCGCCGGTCCGAAATCCATCAAGATCGCGTTACGCCGATTGGCGCCGACCAGCGGCAACGCCGTCTGCACCAGCGCGACCAGCAAAGCGAGGATCAGGGCGTAGTGGCCGAGCTCGGGAATCATTTGCCCTCACCCTCTTTCCAGCGCCCGCTCGCCTTGAGCGCCTTGGCAACCTCGGGCGGCATGTAATTCTCGTCGTGCTTGGCCAGCACCTCGCTGGCCTGGAATACGCCGCCCTGGAGCATGCCCTCGGCGACCACGCCCTGGCCCTCGCGGAACAAGTCGGGCAGCACGCCCTTGTAGCGTACCGGCAGGCTGGCGCGCGTATCGGTGACGCGGAACTCGACCGTGACGCCGTCGGCCTGGCGTTTGACCGAGTCCGGCTCGACCAGGCCGCCGAGGCGGAAGCGGCGCGCCTCGGGCACGCCTTGCGCCGCGACCTCCGAGGGCGAGTAGAAGAACGCCAAATTGCTCTGCAGCGCCAGCAGCACCAGGGTGGTCGCGACCGCCAGGCTGGCGAGGCCCGCGAGCAGCAGATAGAGGCGGCGGCGTTTGCGCGTCATGCCAGGTCGCCGGCCGCCGAGGCGCTCGGCGCGCGCCGCCGTGCGCGGCTGCCCTCGAGCGTCGCAAGCTCGCGCTCGGCCTGGCGCAGCCCGCGCAGCGCGCCGAGCAGCAGCGCGATCAGCGCGAGCGTCGTGACAGCGTAAGCTGGCCAGACATACGCGGCGTAGCCGCCCATCGTCCAGAAGCCGCCGCCCGTCATCTCGATCAACCTTGCGCCTGGGCGAGCCGCAGCACGCGCAGCTTGCGGCGCAGCAGCTCGGCGCGCACGCGCAGGATCAGGACGGTGACGAAGAAGGCGGCGAAGCCGCCCGCCATGGTGAACAGCGGCAGCAGCATCTGGGGATCGATGCTCGGGCCGCCGAGGCGCGCCACGCTCGCCGGCTGGTGCAAGGTGTTCCACCAGTCGACCGAGAACTTGATGATCGGCAGGTTGACGAGGCCGACCAGCGCCAGCACCGCGCCGGCGCGCGCGCCGCGCGTCGGGTCGTCGAACGCATTCACCAAGGCGATGTAGCCGAGATAGAGGAACAAGAGCACGAGCACCGAGGTCAGGCGGGCGTCCCACACCCACCAGGTGCCCCACATCGGCTGGCCCCACAGCGAGCCGGTGATCAGGCACATGGCGGTGAAGACAGCCCCGATCGGCGCCGCGGCCTGGGCGACCAGCTCGGCGACCGGGTGGCGCCACACCAGCGCGACCGCGCCGCTCGCCGCCATGACGCTGTAGACCGCCAGCGCCATCCACGCCGCCGGCACATGGACGTACATGATCCGCACGCTGTCGCCCTGCTGGTAATCGGGCGGCGAGCCGATCAGCGCGAAATAGAGCCCGAGCGGCAGCAGCGCGGCGCTGGCGCCGGCGCTCCAGGGCAGGATCGCCGTGATGATGCGCAGGAAGCGCGCGGGGTTGGCGAAGCGGTGCATGTCCACCCGATATGGCGCCTGTCTTAGGCCGACTCCAGCGCCTGGCGCAATGCCAGCGCGGCGGCGAGCGGGGCCAGCGGCAGGGCGGCGGCGAGCAGCGCCCCCAGGACCAGCAGGTGGGGCTGGGCGCCCAGCCCGGTGACCTCGGCCTCGACGGCGCCGACCCCGAAGATCAGCACCGGCAGGACGAGTGGCAGCACCACGAGGGCGACCAGGGCGCCGCCGCGCCGCGCGCCCAGGGTCAGGGCCGCGCCGATCGCGCCGAACAGGCTGAGGCAGGGCGTGCCGACCAGCATGGCGAGCAGCAGCGGCGCGAAGCCGGCGGGGTCGAGCCGCAGCATCAAGCCGAGCGCCGGCGCGACCGCGATCAAGGGCAGGCCGGTGGTCAGCCAGTGCGCGGTCGCCTTGGCGAGAACGATCACGGCGAGCGGCGCCGGGCTGAGCGCCAGCTGGTCGAGGCTGCCGTCCTCGTAGTCGGCATGGAACAGCCGGTCGAGCGATAGCATGGCGGCGAGCAACGCGGTCACCCACACGACCCCGGCGGCGATGCGCGCCAGCAGATTGGCTTCGGGCCCGACGCCGAACGGGAACAGCAGCGCCGCGAGCACGAAGAAGATCACGACCATCGCGAGATCGGCACCGTGACGCAGCCCGAGCCGGAGGTCGCGCGCCAGCACGGCGACAAAGGCGCTCATGCCGCGGCCTCGAGCTCGGCGGCGCTGGGCGCGAAGTCGGCGAGTGTCAGGCGGCGCGCGTCGCCGAGCCCGAGGTCGCTGTGGGTCGCCGCGACGATGGCGCCGCCGGCGGCGCGGTGCGCCGCCGCGACGGCGCCGAAGGCGGCAAACCCGGCGTCGTCGAGGCCGACCGTCGGCTCGTCGAGCAGCCACAGCGGCGCGGGCGCCACCAACAGGCGGGCGAGCGCGACGCGGCGGCGCTGGCCGGCCGACAGCTGGCGTCCGGGCGTGTCGGCCAGCGCGCCGATGCCGAGCGCTCCCAGGGCGTCATCGAGCGCCGCCGCGGGATCGGCGCCGGCGCCGTGCAGCCGCCCATGCAGCGCCAGGGTCTCGCGCACCGTCAGGGTCGGCTTGACGGCGTCGAGGTGCCCGAGCCAACGGACGCGGCCGCGCTGCGCCTCGCGATTGGCCTCGACCGGCCGGCCGGCCCAGGTCAGGTGGCCCGCCGCGGGCGCCAGCAGCCCGGCCATCAGGCGCAGCAGGCTCGACTTGCCGCTGCCGTTGGGTCCGGTCAGCACCAGCGCGTCGCCCGGCTTGACCACGAACCCGAGCCCCCGGAACAGCAGCCGGTCGCCCCGGACGCAGGCGAGGCCGGCACCCGCGAAGCTGCCGGAATCGAAGCTCTGTCGTGGATCGCTGCGCTGGTTCAGCTTGTGCCGCCCTCTGTCGAGGTCCGTTTTAGCCACGCGCGCGACGATCGCTAAAGGCTCTCGTCGCGTTGACCTAACTACGGCTTAGCCGTAGCATAGTCCATGGACTATATCTGGGACGCGCTCAAGGACGCGGAGAACCGGCGTGTTCACAGGTTGGCGTTGGCCGACGGTATCGCGGCCTTGGAGGATCCGAACGCCGAGTCCTGGATCGACGACCGCTTCGCGTATGGCGAGGAACGGACCCTCACGCTGGGCCTCAGTCGAGCCCGCGTTCTGCTGGTCGTTACCACCGAGTTAGCCGAAGACCTGACGCGCATCATCTCCGTGAGGAGGGCCGAGAAATATGAAGAACGCTGGTACTACGAAGCTAAGCCGTAAACCCGGTGATCCGCCGATCGCAACCGGAACGGACTGGGCCAAGGTTGACGCGCTGACCGACGCCGAGATCCATGAAGCGGCGCTTGCCGATCCCGATGCCCAACCGTTGTCGGTCGGGGATACCGAGCGCCTGACGAAGCTCGTCAACGTCAAAAAACTGCGCGAGCGGCTGGGGCAAACCCAAGAGGCATTTGCGGCCACCTATCGGATACCCCTCGGCACGTTGCGCGATTGGGAGCAGCGCCGAAAGCGCCCGGATGCTCCGGCGCGGGCCTATCTCATGGTCATTGCGCAGGACCCGGAGCGGGTCGCGACCCTGCTGCGGGACGCCGCATGACGATAGCGAGGACGCGCTTCGTCGATCGCCTCACAAGCGATGCCAGCATAAGTCGTTTGGTAAGGTTGTTCGGCCATCCCTATACTCGGGCCATCGGCTTGGTAAGGCCGCTTGGCCGTCGGGCTGTGCCGCGATAAAACCAAGCAGTTTCTTCAGTTTCATCTCTTTATTGGGGAGATCCGCCCGTGACCGCCGCAAAGCTTTCCGGCCAGGACTCGCTCAAGTGCCGCCGCACCCTCACGGTCGCGGGCAAGAGCTACGACTATTTCAGCCTGATGGAGCTCGCCAAGGCGGGCTTCCCCAACGTCGCCAAGCTGCCGTTCTCGATGAAGGTGCTGCTCGAGAACCTGCTGCGCTATGAGGACGGGCGCTCGGTCAAGGTCGACGACGTCAAGGCGGTGGCCAATTGGTCGCCGTCCGCCGGCGTGGCCGCCAGCGAGATCGCCTATCGCCCGGCGCGCGTGCTGATGCAGGACTTCACCGGCGTGCCCGCGGTGGTCGATCTCGCCGCGATGCGCGACGCCATGGTCGCGCTCGGCGGCGATCCCGAGAAGATCAACCCGTTGTCGCCGGTCGATCTGGTGATCGACCACTCCGTGATGGTCGAGGCCGCCGGCGGCAAAGACTCGTTCGACAAGAACGTCAAGATCGAGTTCGAGCGCAACCAGGAGCGCTACACCTTCCTGCGCTGGGGCCAGACCGCGTTCAACAATTTCCGCGTCGTGCCGCCGGGCACCGGCATCTGCCATCAGGTCAATCTCGAGTATCTCGCGCAGGTCGCGTGGACCGGCGTCGACGCCGATGGCAAGACCCTGGTCTATCCCGACACCCTGGTCGGCACCGACAGCCACACCACCATGGTCAACGGCATGGCGGTGCTCGGCTGGGGTGTCGGCGGCATCGAGGCCGAGGCCGCGATGTCGGCGGCATCGAGGCCGAGGCCGCGATGCTCGGCCAGCCGGTCTCGATGCTGATTCCCGACGTGATCGGATTCAAGCTGACCGGCAAGCTCAAGGAAGGCGCCACCGCGACCGACTTGGTGCTGACCTGCACCCAGATGCTGCGCAAGCGCGGCGTGGTCGGCAAGTTCGTCGAGTATTGCGGTCCCGGCCTCGACAACCTGTCGCTCGCCGACCGTGCCACCATCGGCAACATGGCGCCCGAGTACGGCGCGACCTGCGGCTTCTTCCCGATCGACGCCGAGACCATCCGCTATCTGACGTTCTCCGGCCGCGATGCCGCGCGCGTCAAGCTGGTCGAGGAGTACGCCAAGGCGCAGGGCATGTGGCGCGACGCCAGCACGCCCGATCCGGTGTTCACCGACATGCTCCAGCTCGATCTCGGCGACGTCATGCCGAGCCTCGCCGGGCCGAAGCGGCCGCAGGACCGCGTGCTGCTGAGCGACGTCAGCACGTCGTTCGACGCGACCATGAAGGAAACCGCCAACATCACGTCGCCGCGCGCCTCCAAGGTCGAGGGCAAGGGCTTCGACGTAAACGACGGCAATGTCGTGATCGCGGCGATCACGAGCTGCACCAATACCTCGAACCCGACGGTGCTGGTCGCCGCCGGCCTGGTCGCGCGCAAGGCGGTCGCCAAGGGCCTCACGTCCAAGCCGTGGGTGAAGACCTCGCTGGCGCCGGGCAGCCAGGTGGTGACCGATTATCTCGACAAGGCCGGCCTGACCGCCGACCTCGACAAGCTCGGCTTCAACCTGGTCGGCTACGGCTGCACGACCTGCATTGGCAACTCCGGGCCCTTGGATGAGCCGATCGCCAACGCCGTCGACGCCGGCGACCTGGTGGTCTCGGCAGTGCTGTCGGGCAACCGCAATTTCGAAGGCCGCGTGCACCCGCAAGTGAAGGCCAATTACCTCGCCTCGCCGCCGCTGGTCGTGGCCTATGCTCTGGCTGGCACGATGCGCCTCAACCTGACCAAGGACCCGCTCGGCACCGGCTCGGACGGTCAGCCCGTCTACCTCAAGGACATCTGGCCGACCAACCAGGAGATCGCCGACACACTGAAGCAGGCGCTGACCCAGGAGATGTTCAAGAAGCGCTACGGCAACGTCTTCCAGGGTCCCAAGGAGTGGCAGAAGATCGAGACCACGACCGGCCAGACCTACAAGTGGAACCCGGGCTCGACCTACGTGCAGAACCCGCCCTACTTCGTCGGCATGCCGAAGCAGCCGGGCAAGCTCAGCGACATCGTCAAGGCGCGCGAGCTCGCGATCCTCGGCGACTCGATCACGACCGACCACATCTCGCCGGCCGGTTCGATCAAGCGCGACGGGCCGTCGGGCGAATACCTGCTCGAGCACCAGGTGCGGCCGAACGAGTTCAACTCGTATGGCTCGCGGCGCGGCAATCACGAAGTCATGATGCGCGGCACGTTCGCCAACATCCGCCTCAAGAACGAGATGGCGCCCGGCACCACCGGTGGCGTCACCAAGCACCAGCCGTCGGGCGATGCGATGTCGATCTTCGACGCCGCGATGCGCTACAAGAAGGACGGCGTGCCGCTCATCGTCGTCGGCGGCAAGGAGTACGGCACCGGCTCGAGCCGCGACTGGGCGGCCAAGGGCACCGTGCTGCTCGGCGTCAAGGCCGTGATCGTCGAGAGCTTCGAGCGCATCCATCGCTCGAACCTGGTCGGCATGGGCGTGCTGCCGCTGCAGTTCAAGGATGGCGCGACGCGCCAGACCTTGAAGCTCGACGGCACCGAGACGTTCGACTTGACCGGCATCGCCGGCGGCATCAAGCCGCAGATGGACGTCAACTGCCGGATCACGCGCGCCAACGGCAAGGTCGACGAGATCAAGCTGCTGTGCCGCATCGATACCCTCGACGAGGTCGAGTACTACCGGCACGGCGGCATCCTGCAGTACGTGCTGCGCCAGCTCGCCGCGGCGTGACGCGTTCCCTCTCCCCCCTCTCCCGGTGGGAGAGGGGGTTATGAGCGAGTGGGATACCCAGACCGACGTGCTGGTGATCGGCGCCGGCGGTTGCGGCTTGGTGGCGGCGCTGGCCGCCGCGGAGGCTGGCGCGGCGGTGATCGTGGTCGAAAAGCGCGCCCAGCCGGGCGGCACCCTGGCGCGCGACGACGGCGCCGTGCCGGCCGCCGGCACGCGCTTCCAGCGCGCCGCCGGCATCGACGATGACAGCGTGCGCTTCGCCCGCGACCTCGCCGCGTACGGCGGCGATCACGACATGCCGGCGTTGGCGCACCGCCTGGCGGCGCAATCGGCGGCGCTGGTCGAATGGCTGGTCGACGTCGTCGGCGCGCGGTTGACGCTGCTCGACGAGGCGCCGCTGGGCCACAGCGCGCCGCGCCTGCACGCGCCGCCGTCGTGTCGCGGCGAGGATCTGCGCGACGACCTGGTGAGCGCGCTGGCGCGCCGCGGCGTCCCGATCTGGCTCGGCTGGCCGGTGCACGGCCTGATCGACGGCGACGACGGCATGGTCGGCGCGGTCGCCGAGGCCGGGCCGTCGGCGATCGCGCGCGTCGGCGCCAAGAAGCTCGTGCTCGCGAGCGGCGGCTTCGCCGGCGCGCCGCAGCTGGTGCGGCGCTTCTGTTCCGACGCCACGACGGCAGCCGACGACAGCGCGCCCGGCAGCACCGGCGACGCGCTGCGCTGGGGCGCCGCGCTGGGCGCCGCGATCGCCAACATCGGCGCCTATCAGCGCGATCCCGTGACCGGCGCGCTGTGGCGCACCCAGGGCGGCCTGATGGTCGACGGCGACGGCCGCGTGCTCCGGCGCGACGGCCGGGCGATCGCCAACCTGTTCGCCGGCGGCGGTGCCGCCGCCGGCATCAGCGGCCGGCATGGCAGCGCCGGCTATTTGGCGGGCAACGGCCTGCTGAGCGCGCTCGGCCTCGGCTGGCTGGCCGGCCGCGCCGCCGCCCGAGAGATCGCCGCGGCGCGCTGAGGCCGGCGTTCACCTCTGAGCAAGGAATTCGGTCCGAGACTGGTGTAGGGTGCGGACCGGAGGGCGCGGATAGCCATGGCGCGACGAGGACTTGAGCTGATCGGCATGATGGCGGCGCTGGCCGGCGTGCTGTTGGCGCTGCCGGTCCTCGCGCAGGCGCCCGCGCCGCCGAGCGGCGCCCAACCCGCCGCGCCGCCGGGCGCCGCGCCGGGCGACCCCAGCACGCCCTCGCAGGACTTCTCGCGCACCGGCGCCGGGCGCCGCGACACCGTCGTGCGCCGGCCCAAGGACGGCGACACGATCAGCGTGCGGCTGCCGCTGCAGGGCCAGCTGTTCATCAACTCGCAGGTTCCGTGGGCGGTGACCGGTGGCAAGGAGAGCTCCGAGCTGCGTATCATGTACGACGTGCGCGGCATCGAGCTGCAGCACATCGGCACCGGCAGCGGCAGCGCCCGCGCGCGCTTCAATCTGCGCCTGGTCGACGGCCGCACGATCACGATCAACGTGCGCACCGCCGGCACCAAGTACAAAGTCGGCTACGCGATCATCATCTGAGCGGCCGCGGCGCGGTCGGCGCGCTGGCCTCGGGCGCGGCCCGGGGGCATGATGCGCGGGGAATCCCGGTGAATCGGAGACGGCCGATGGCGACCGTAGTGCGGCACAAGATTCCGGTGCGGACGCTCGACGCGGCGACATTCGCGCCCTACGGCCAGATCGTCAGCGCGCGCCGGGCCGGCGGCCAAGGCGTCGGCGCCGGCCATGACGCGCCGCGCGAGGACGCCGAGCTCGTGCTCAACAACGGCCAGCCGCGCGTCTGGGTCATGCGTCTGACCAAGATCGGCATCGAGTTCCGGCGCATCGCACGCCATCGCCGCGTCACCCAGTGCCTGGGCGCGCTCGGCGGCAAGGATTGGCTGATCGGCGTGGCGCCGCCCGGCGATCTGGCCGACAGCGGCCGGCCGCGCCTCGACGACATCGTCGGCTTCCGCGTGCCCGGCGATTGCCTGATCAAGCTGCACGTCGCGACCTGGCACGCCGGACCGCATTTCGTCCATGACGAGGTCGACTTCGTCAATCTCGAGCTGATGGACACCCCGGGTGGGCCGACTTGGTCGAGCGCTTGTTCGCGGATCTCGACGCGACCCTGACGCCGGCCGAGCGCGCCAGCTTCCAGGTCGCAGCGCTGCGCGAGCGCGACGGCCGCCTGTCGGTCGAGACCTACGCACCGGTGCCGGCGGCGCAAGCCCTGATCAAGGCGGCCGTCAAGGCGTCGACCCAGATCTGTCAGAATTGCGGCGCGCCGGGCAAGCGGCGGACATTTTCCGGCTGGGCGGCGACCTTGTGCCCGCCCTGCCGGCAGCGCCTCGGCGCCATGCGGATCGGCGGCGGCGATTGAGCCGGCGGCCCGCGCCGGGGTGGCGCGGGCCGGGCTCGGGTACGGGTTAGCGGTTGTCGACGGTGTAGGCGGGCGACGGGTAGTAGCCCGGCGCGTAGTAGGTCGGCGCCGGCGCGTAGTACGCCGGCGCCGGATAGGCCGGCGGCGGCGCCTCGTGCTGCGCGCTCAGGATCGCGGCGACACCGGCGAACGCGGCGAACGCGCCGAGCGCGATCAGCGCGCCGTTGGGGCCGCGGTCGGAATGCTCGTGCTGGTAGCCGTAGTGGCCGCCACCATGGCGGTAGCCGTCGTGCGCGAATGCCGGCGACGCCGCCAGAAGCACCGTAACGGAAGCGATGGCTACAACCTTCTTGAACATCTCGTGTCCAACCCTCGCGTTCGACCGGCGCCGACAGTCGGGCCGTGTCGATGATGGGTTACGCCCCCGGGTACCCGGTTATCACCGCTCGGGGCGGTTAAATCTTGGTCATGTCGCGGCCATGCGCGGGCCGGAAAGCGGGGAGATTCCAACAATTTCGCCGCTGCCTTAGAATCCCGCCGCGACACCGCCGGACCCGTCACTGCTGGACCTTGCGCATGCACCACCTGGGCGTCGCCTATGGGCACAACGCGACCGTCGCGGTCGTCGCGGACGGCGAGCTGATCTATTGCCAGAGCGAGGAGCGGCTCAACCGGCTGAAGAACTCGCTGGGGATCCCCTGGCTCACCCTGGAGCAGGCCTACGGCGTGGTCGGCGGCGTCGACCGGATCGATCGCTGCGGGCTGTTCCTCAGCTTCGCCGACGGCTACGTCCAGCGCGCCACCTACAGCGCGCCGCGCGGCAGTCCGACCACCACCGCCAACCTGCTCAATGCCGACAAGGTCAACGGGTGGCGCGGCGACCTCAACGCCGCCGTCGCCGAGTATCTCGCGATCCGCGCGGCGATCGAGCAAGCGGTCGCCGATCCGGCCAACCGCGAGGCCGGGCAGACCTACTTCGCGGCGCAGCTCGGCCTGCCCGCGGCCAAGCTGGTCGAGGTGCCGCACCACGAGACCCATGCCTACTCGGTGCTGCCGTTCCTGCCGGCCGACCACGCCGGTCCGGTCCTGATCCTGACGCTCGACGGCGAGGGCGACGGTCTGGCCGCGACGGTCGCACGCTACGCCGACGGCCAGATGACGCATCTCTCCAGCACGCCGTGGCTGGCGTCGCTCGGGCGCATCTACGCCTACGTCACCAACATCCTCGGCTTCAAGATGTTGGAGCACGAATACAAGATCATGGGCATGGCGCCCTACGCCAAGGGCGAGCTGTGCGAGGCGATCGCCGCCGAGCTGCGCAAGATGCTGTGGGTCGACGACGCTGGACAGTGGCGCGCCCGCTATCGCTCGACCCGCGACCTCGCGGTTGCGCTCACCGAGCTGTGCGCGTTCCAGCGCCTCGACTACGTCGCCGCGGCGCTGCAAACCTACACCGAGGACATGATGGCGCGCTGGGTCGCGCACTGGGTCGCCGCCACCGGCATCGGCACGGTGGCGTGCGCCGGCGGGGTGTTCATGAACGTCAAGGCCAACCAGAAGCTGGCGGCGCTGCCCGGCGTCGAGCACCTGGTCGTCGTGCCGTCATGCGGCGATGAATCGTGCGCGATCGGCGCCGCGGTCTATGCCAGCCTCCAGGCCGAGCCTACGACGCCGATCCGCCGGATCGACAACATCTACCTCGGCGTCGGTTTCTCCGACGACGCGGTCGCGCGCTATCTTGCGGACGCGCAGGTCGCCGATGGCTTCGCGATCTCCGAGCCGCCCGACATCGAGTGCGCGGTCGCCGCGCTGCTGGCGCGCAACGAGATCGTGGCGCGCTGCAGTGGCCGCATGGAGTTCGGCGCGCGCGCGCTCGGCAATCGCTCGATCCTCGCCCACCCGAGCCACACGGCCGTTGTCGAGGTGATCAACCAGGCGATCAAGAACCGCGATTTCTGGATGCCGTTCGCGCCCTCGATCCTGGCCGAGTGCCTCGACGAGCTGATCGAGGATCCCAAGCGCACGGTGTCGCCCTACATGATGGTGTCGGCCAACACCACGGCGCGCGGCCGGTCGGTGCTCGCCGCGGCGATCCACCGCGCCGACGGCACGGCGCGGCCGCAGCGCGTCGAGCGCGCGGCCAATCCCGGCTACCACGCGCTGATCAGCCACTTCCGCGACCTCACCGGCATCGGCGCCGTGCTCAACACGTCGTTCAACCTGCACGGCGAGCCGATCGTGTGCTCGCCCCATGACGCCGTGACGACGGTGCGCCAGTCCGGCCTCAAATGGCTCGCGCTCAACCGCTTCCTGCTCGAGAAGCGCGCGACGAGCTAGGCGCGGGTGATTGCGGGCCCCCTGATCGGAGCGTAGGCTATTGTGATGAAACAGCCCGTTGTCTCGTGCGACCCGGCCGTGATGGGCGGTACCGCGGTGTTTTCCGGGACGCGCGTTCCTGTGCAGACGCTGGTCGACTATCTCGAGGCAGGCGACTCGATCGATGATTTTCTCGCCGGCTTCCCCTCGGTGACGCGCGAGCATGTCATCGCCTTCCTTGAGGAAGCGAAGGACCGGGTGATCGTGAGATGGGCTGGGCCGCCATCACGAAGGCGGGTTGCTGACGCTTGCGTCGCAGCATTTCGACGTCTTCGTCACCGTCGATCGAAACTTGTCTTTTCAGCAAAATCTCGTCGTCTTCATCGTCGCCGTCGTGGTGATCCGGGCGAGGACCAATTGGTTGGACGACCTCAAGCTGCTGGTACCGGACCTCTTGGTGGCTATCGATACCGCCCAGGCCGGCAGCGCGACGTTCGTCGGTCCGCCGTAGATTTCCGCCCGGCCCTCTTTATCCGGTGCTAAATACGGGGTAAGCTGGCGCCATGACCGATGAAGTTGTGGCGATGCGCCGTCACGCCATGGCGGTGAGCAGCGCCGGACCGGCGCCGAGCCGCCAGGATCTGCTCGAGCGGGTCGAGACCCTGGGGCCGGCGATCGCGGCCGGCGCGGCCGAGAGCGATCGGCTCGGCAAGGTGCCCGACCTGGTGCAGGACGGCCTTGTCGAGGCCGGGCTGTTCCGCCTCCTGCTGCCGCGCGGCGTCGGCGGTGCCCAGGTCGATCCCGTGACCTTCGCGCAGGTCATCGAGGCGGTTGCCAAGCGCGACGCCAGCGCCGCGTGGTGCCTGTGCCAGGGCAACGGCTGCGCCATGACCGCGGGCTACCTCAAGCCCGACGTCGCCTACGAGATGTTCGGCAAGGACACGCGCGCCATCCTCGCCTGGGGTCCGGGCCCCGGGAAGGCGGTCGCGGTCGACGGCGGCTTCCGGGTCACCGGCAATTGGGCGTTCGCGAGCGGCGGCCGCCACGCGACGTGGCTGGGCGCCCACGTGCCGGTGCACGAAGGCGACGGCACGCCGCGGCTGTCCGCCGCCGGCAAGCCGACCATCCGGACCATGCTGTTCCCGGCCAGCGCAGCACCGCTCAAGGACATCTGGAAGGTCGTCGGCCTGCGCGGCACCGGCAGCGACGCCTACGCGCTCAACAACGTGTTCGTGCCGTCCGACTACACGGTGGCGCGCGACGATCCCGCCGAGCGCCGCGATCCCGGCCATCTCTATTGCTTTCCCTCGGGCAGCCTCTACGCCTCGGGCTTCGCCGGCGTCGCGCTCGGCACCGCGCGCGCGCTGCTCGACTCGTTCATCGCACTGGCGTGCGAGAAGACGCCGCGCGGCTACAAGCATCCGTTGGCGCAGAACGCCGTGATCCAGTCGAAGATCGCCCAGGCCGAAGCCCAGCTCGGCGCGGCGCGGCTCTATCTCATGACCTCGCTCGAGGAGATCTGGCGCGCGGTCGAGCGCACCAGCACCTTGACCTTGGCGCAGCGCATGCAGATCCGCCTGCAGTCGACCTGGGCGATCCACATGGCCGAGGGCTCTGCCACGGCACCGGATCGCCTGACGGTGACGCGCCAGGGTGCGCTCGCACTGGTCGCGCTCAACCGTCCGGACAAGCGCAACGCGCTCGACGACCGCGCCATCCAGGCGCTCGAGGCTTGCTTTGCGACCCTGCCGGCCGATGTGCGCGCGGTCGTGCTGCACGGGCTGGGCGCGCATTTCTGCGCCGGGCTCGACCTCTCCGAGGTTGGCGATCGCCCGATCGCCGCCGCGATCGCGCATTCGCGCATGTGGCACCACGGCTTCGAGCGCATCCAGTTCGGCCCGGTGCCGGTGATCGCGGTGCTGCACGGCGCCGTGATCGGCGGCGGCCTCGAGCTTGCCGCGTCGTGCCACATCCGCGTCGCCGAGCGCTCGGCGTTCTACGCTTTGCCCGAGGGCCAGCGCGGCATCTATGTCGGTGGCGGCGCCTCGGTGCGGGTGTCGCGCCTGATCGGCGTCGCGCGGACCATGGACATGATGCTGACCGGGCGCACCTATGGCGCCGACGACGGCATGGCGATCGGCTTGTCGCAGTACGTCGTCGAGCCGGGCGCCGGCCTCGCCAAGGGTATCGAGCTCGCCGCGCTGGTCGCGACCAACGCGCACTTGACCAATTTCGCCATCCTGCAGGCGCTGCCGCGCATCGCCGAGTCGGGCCACGCCGAGGGCCTGCTCACCGAGTCCCTGATGGCCGCGATCGCCCAGGAGGATCCCGAAGCCAAGCGCCGCGTCGAGGCGTTCCTCACCAAGCGCGCCCCCAAGGTGAGCGAGACCTGATGGTGGCGCCGGTTCGCAAGATCCGGCTTGGCGCGCGCGCAACGGTGGTCGAGCGCGACACGGGCGGCGTCCTGCGCATGCGCGCGCCGGCGCCGCTCGGCGCTTACCCGCGACGCCTGACCGAGCGCCTGGAAG
>JACQAI010000317.1 GCA_016195115.1 Pseudomonadota bacterium | reverse complement strand
TCGGCCGCCTGGTCGGCGCGGAAGCGATCGTAGTCGACCGCGGTCAGCGCCGCCTCCAGGGTCTCGCGCGGCGTCACGTCCTCGAGCCGCTCGCCGGTCGCCATGGTGTAGGGCAGCTCGTCGGGCCGCAGCATGTTGAGGCGGCGCACCGCCACCGGATCGAGCCCGAGGTCCCGCGCGATCGCCTCGATGGTGCCGTCCATCGCCCAGCTCGTGATCGCCATCGGCGCGCGCATCGGCCCGGCGCCGCATTTGTTCGTCAGCGCGATCTTGACGTCGTAGGCGTAGTCCTGGATGCGGTACGGCCCGGTCATGATCATGGCGATGACGCGCGCCAGGTAGTTGGCCGGATAGAAGCTGTAGGCGCCGAAGTCCTCGACGATCTCGACCTCGAGCCCGAGGATGCGGCCGTCCTTGGCAACCGCCGCGCGGGTACGCACGACATCCTCGCGCGCGTGCGCCGACGCGGTGAGGTTCTCGATGCGGTCCTCGCGCCAGCGCACCGGGCGCTTGAGCTGGCGCGCCAGCGCGGCGACCGCGAGCTCCTCGCGATAGAGCGCGATCTTGAGCCCGAAGCCGCCGCCGATGTCGGGGCTGATGACGGTGACCTGGCTCTCCTTGAGCTTGAGCCGCGCCGCCAACTGGGTGCGATAGCCGTGCGGTACCTGGTTGCCGATATGCATGGTCAGGTGCTCGCGCCCGACGTCCCACACGGCGGCGCAGCCGCGCGTCTCGATCGGCGCGTGGGTCTGGCGGCCCTGCGAGAAGGACGCCTCGACGATGCGGTCGGCGTCGCGGAAACGCTGCGCGACGTTGCCGAAGCTCGCCTGCTGGTGCGACACCAGGTTCGACGGCAGCGCCTCGTCGACCAACGGTGCACCGTCGGCCAGCGCGGCCGTCATGTCGACGACCGCGGGCAAGGGCTGGTAGTCGACGACAACGAGCTCGGCGGCGTCCTCGGCCACATAGCGGTCGTGGGCGACCACGCAGGCGACCGGGTCGCCCTGGAAGCGCACCTTGTCGCGCGGCAGCGCGGTCATCTCCATCGGCCGCAGGCCCTCGATCGGCGGCGCCATGCGGAGGGTGGTCGTCCACTGGCCGAGCTCGGCGCCGGTGACCACGGCGACCACGCCGGGCGCGGCGACGGCCGCCGCGACATCGATCGCGCGGATGCGCGCGTGGGCATGCGGCGAGCGCACGAAGCACGCGTGCAGCGCGCGCGGGATCGCGATGTCGTCGAGATAGCGCCCCTGCCCGGTCAGGAAGCGCCGGTCCTCCTTGCGGAGAAGCGGTTTTCCCAGGACCTCGAAGGTGGCCGGATCGGCCACGTTCAGACGCGCATGCCAAGCGCGGCGGCGGCGCGCGCGTGATAGGCGCCGAACCGCTCGGGGAAGCGCCAACACGGCAGGCCGCCGCGGATGGTCGCCGGCTCGATGTTGCCGAAGGCCTCGCGCCAATGCTCGGGCAGCGGTCGACCGGTCGGCGTCGCCAGCCACATGCGCAGCACGTGGCGCTTGAGGTCGGGCTCGGGCGAATCCTCGATGGTGGTGCGCGCGTGATAGATCTGGTGGTTGATGACGAACTGGATGTCGCCGCGCGCGAATTCCATGTCGAGATAGAACGCCGGGTCGCCCGCCAGCTGGTGGACCAGCTCGATGCCCTCGCGCTGTGCGTCCGTGAGGCCCGGCGAGCCCGGCAGCTCGGCGGCGTTGAGGATGCGGCCGCGCTGGAAGCGGCTGGCGAAGTGACCGTCGCGCTGGCCGAAGATCGGATTCATGAACCACGGCTGCTCGATCGCGGGATCGAACTGCAGCCGCTTGACCGGCAGCGGCTGGTAGAGCGCCTCGAGCAGGTCGGGCCGGGTCGCGGCGATGTGGTCGTGCACCGCCACCGAGCTGGTCAGTCGGCTGGCGCCGCCGCGGAGCGCCGTGCGCCGGCACAGCAGCAGCACGAGGTCGGCGGCGTCGGTGTGGTAGTTGATGGCGTCCTTCGAGCGGTAGCCGCGCAGGGTGACGTTGCTGTCGTCGCCGCGGTCGCGCACGTCGCCGATCAGCTCGGCCTCGCCCGACTGCGCGATCACGACCCCGAGATAGAGGCCGATGCCCCAGTAGAAGCCGCGCAGGCGTTCCTCGCTGAGACCCTCGATCGGCAGCCCACGCATCAACAGGAAGCCACGGCGGCCGTCGATCTCACGCAGCACGCGCTGCAGGGTGGCACCGAAGGTCGGCAGCGGAAAATCGGCCTGGCTCGCGTCGAGCGGCTGCCGGCCGCTCGCCTCGAAGTGCGCGAACGCGGCGCGAACCTCGCGCCGCTCGGCCTCCGACAGGATGTAGATCCACTCGTCCCGGCGCGTAGCCAGGTCTGGACCGCGCCACGCGGCGGCACCACCGATGGCGCGGGGTCTCACGGCAGATTGCAGCATGATGGGGCCTCGATACGTTATCCCAGTAGCGTAGCGCGATATCGTCGCGATGCCAGCCAGTTCATGCGCCGACCGCCGGCCGCATCCGGCGGGCGGCCGCGGCGACCGCCCGGACGATGTTGTGGTAGCCGGTGCAGCGGCAGAGGTTGCCCGACAGCACGTCGCGGATCTCGGCCTCGCTCGGATCGGGGTTGTCCTTGAGCCAGGCCTCGACCGTCATGACGATGCCGGGCGTGCAGAAGCCGCACTGCAGGCCGTGCAGCTCGTGCAGCGCCTGCTGCAGCGGGGTCAGGGGATCGCCGGCGAACGCCTCGATGGTGGTCAGCGCGTGGCCTGCCATCTGCACGGCGAAGATCAGGCAGGCGCGGGTCGGCGCGCCGTCGACCCAGATCGTGCAAGCGCCGCACGTGCCGTGCTCGCAGCCGACATGGGTGCCGGTCAGCCCGAGGTCGTCGCGCAGCACGTCCGACAGCAGCTTGCGCGGCGGCACGGTCACGCGGTGGACCTCGCCGTTGACCGTCAGCGCGATTTCTGTCGCCTCGGTCACGGCGAGCCGCCCCGCGCGCGGACCACGGCGTCGTCGAGCGCGCGGGTCAGCAGCACCTCGGCCAGCTCGCGCCGATAGACCGCCGGGACCCGCGGATCGTCGAGCGGCTGGCGCGCCGCCACGAATGATTTTGCCAGCGCGGCCGACCACGCCCGGTCCGGCGAATGTCCGCGTTGGGCCGCGCCCAGACCACCCAGGGAGACCGGCGTCGCCTCGACGCCGCCGAGCGCTGCGCGCACCGTGTCGATGCCGCCGTCAGTGTCCAGCGTCACGGTCGCGGCGGCAGCCGCGATCGCGAAATCGCCGACCCGCCGGCTCATCAGCCGGAAGCCCCAGCCGGCGCCGGTCGGCAGACACGGCACCTGCACCGTGGTCAACAGCTCGTCGGGCGCGAGCGCGGTGGCGAACACGCCGGTGAAAAACTGCGCCGCACCGACCATGCGCGAGCCGCGCACCGACCGGGCCTCGAGCGCGGCGTCGAGCAAGGTCATGATCAGCGGCAGCTGCGCCGCCGGGTCGGCATGCGCCAGGCTGCCACCGAGCGTGCCGCGCGTGCGGATCGCATAGTGGCCGATCGACGCGGCGGCGGCGGCGAGGATCGGGCAGCGCGTGCGCACCAGGGCCGAGCGCGCCACGGCCTCGTGGCGGACCAGCGCGCCGAGCACCAGCCGGTCGCCGTCGAGCGCGATCGCATCGCCCTGCGCGATGTTGTTGATGTCGATGACGTGGCGTGGCTGGGCGAGCCGCATGTTCATCATCGGCACCAGGCTCTGGCCGCCGGCCAGCAGCTTGGCGTCGTCGCCGTGGCTCGCGAGCAGCGCCACCGCCTCGTCGATCGAACGCGCGCCGTGATAGACGAAGGCGGCGGGCTTCATGGTTCGAGCGCCGCCGCCGTGGCCGGGTCGAACCAGTGCAGGCGCGCCGGGTCGAGCGCCAACGTGACGGTCTCGCCGAGACCGTGGCGAAAGTTCTTGCCGATGCGGAAGAACAGCTCGCGGTCGGCGAAGGCAATGCCGAGATACTGGTCCGACCCGACCGGCAGCACCGACTTGACCGCGCCGGTGACGACGCAGTCGTCGGCCTGGACGGCGCGATCCTGCACGTCCTCCGGCCGGATGCCGAGCGTGATCGGGCGGTCGGCGTGCGCGGCGATGCCCGCGGCGACGCGGCTCGACAGCCGGATGGTCGCGCCGTCGCGCTGGAAGCCGAGCCCACCACCGTCGCGGTTCAGGCGCCCCTCGATCAGGTTGATCGGCGGGTTGCCGAGGAACGACGCGACGAACAGGTTGCGCGGCCGCTCGTAGATCTCGTCGGGCGTGCCGATCTGTTGCACCACACCGTCCTTCATGACGACGATGCGGTCGGCCAGGGTCAGGGCCTCGGCCTGGTCGTGGGTGACGTAGACGAAGGTCGTTCCCATGGTGCGGTGCAGCTGCTTGATCTCGGCCCGCATGGTGATGCGCAGCGCCGCGTCGAGATTACTCAACGGCTCGTCCATCAGGAAGACCGCCGGGCGGCGCACCATGGCGCGACCCAACGCCACGCGTTGGCGCTGGCCACCGCTCAGCTGGTGCGGCCGGCGGTCGAGCAGATGCGCGATCTCGAGCCGCTCGGCGGCCTCGCCCACGCGTGCGGCGATCTCGTCGGCGGGCAGGCGGCGCATCTTGAGGCCGAACGCGATGTTGTCGCGCACGCTCTTGTGCGGGTAGAGGGCGTAGCTCTGGAACACCATGGCGACGTCGCGCCGATGCGGCGGCATGACGTTGACGATCTCGTCGTCGAAATAGAGATCGCCGTCGCTCAAGTCCTCCAGGCCGGCGATCATGTTGAGCGTGGTCGACTTGCCGCAGCCCGACGGGCCGAGCAGCACCAGGAACTCCTTGTCGCGGATCTCGAGATCGAGCCGGTCGACCGCGACGACGCCGCCGTAGCGTTTGGTGACCTGGTCGAAGCGGATGCGCGCCATGGCCTAGCCCTTGACCGCGCCGGCGGTCAACCCGGAGACGATGTAGCGCTCGAACGCCAGCGCCAGGATCACGGGCGGGATCACCGCGATCACCCCGGCGGCGTTGATGAACGAGAAGCTGATGGTGAAGTCCGACGCGAACGACGCGACCACGATCGGCACGGTCTGCGACGCGATCGTCTGGGTGAACATCAGGGCCAGCAGGAACTCGTTCCAGCTCGCCAGGAACGCGAACAGCACGACCGCGATCAGAGATGGAATAGCAAGGGGCAGGTAGATGTGCACGAGCGTCTGCAGGCGCGAGCAGCCGTCGACGCGCGCCGCCTTGTCGAGCTCGTCGGGCAGTGACTCGAAATAGCTGACCAGGATGAAGACCGTGAACGGCACCGTGATCGCCAGATAGGTGATGATCAGCGAGGCCAGGCTGTCGAGCAGCCCGAGCTTGCGGATGAACAGGAAGAACGGCACCACCAGCGCGATGTCGGGCACCACCCGCGTGCTGAGGATGACGTAGATCGAGGTGTTGCGGCCGCGGAAGCGGATCTTGGCCAGCGCGTAGGCGGCGGGAACCCCGACCAGCAGGTTGAGGAGCACGACCGCGCCGGCGACCAGCAGGCTGTTGGCCATCGCGGGCAGCAGGTTGCGCGCGGTCGACGGGATGTAGCCGCCGCTCACCGGGTCGATCCGCGAGCGGTTCTCGTAGGTCACGGTCGCCGCGGGCCGGTCGACGATCGCCTCGAAGTTGCGCACGCTCGGGTGGTCCGGAATCCAGTGCGGCGGCACCGAGGTGATCTCGGCCTCGTTCTGCAGCGACGACGACACCATCCAGGCGACCGGCCCCAGCACGTAGACGAGCATCAGGGCCGCGGCACAGAACAGCCCGATGCCGCGCGCCAGCCCGCCGAGGCGCGAGCGCCGGCGATAGCGTGTGCTGCGACGCGCGGCAGCGGCGGCGAGCGCGGTCACAGCCGCTGCCCCAAGGCACGGATGATGAAATAGGCCAGCGCGAAGGTCGCGATCGCCAGGATGTAGGACAGCGCCGCGCCGGTGCCGAACGACAGATTGCGGAAGGTCTCGACGTAGATCTGCCACGACATCACGTGCGAGGCGTACGCCGGCCCGCCCTCGGTCAGGATGAAGATGAGATCGAACTGGCGGATCGCGACCATCGCCATGAAGACGATCACGAGCATGAAGCCGGGCTTGAGCGCCGGCAGGGTGACGTGCAGGAAGCGCTGCAACCGGTTGGCACCGTCGACGGTGGCCGCCTTGTAGAGATCGGCCGGGATCGACTTCATGGTCACCAGGATCAGGATCGTGGCGAGCGGCACCTCCTTCCAGATGAAGGCGTTGGCGATCAACAGCAGGGTCTTCGCCGGGTCGCCGAGCCAGGCCAGCGCATGGTCGATCGCGCCGACCTGGAGCAGCAGGCCGTTGAGCGCGCCGTAGTGCGACTCGTAGATCCACTTCCACATCAGGCCGTTGGCGACCGATGGGATCGCCCAGGGGACCAGGAGCAGCGCACCGAGCAGCCGGCGGCCGCGAAACGCCTGGTCGAGCAGCAGCGCGATCAGCAAGGCGATCACGGTGATCGCGACCACCGAGACGAGCGTGAAGATCACGGTGCGCGACACCGCGACCCAGAACAGCTCCTCCTGGACGACCTGGAGGTAGTTGTCGAACCCGACGAACGGCTGGCGCAGCGGCCGGGTCAGCTTGACGCTGAAGAAGCTGATGTAGAGCGAATAGACGATCGGAAACACCGTGACGACCGCGAGCACGGCCATCACGGGCAGCAGGAACAGCCAAGCCGTGCGCGGGTCATAGGGCAGCCAGACGACAGAGGACAGACGACGGACGACGGACGGAGAGTCGACTCTGTCGTCTGTCATCTGACGTCCGTCGTCTGCATCAGGCGTTCTTCTTCAGCTCGTTCCACTTGTCGGCCGAGCGCTTCAAGGCTTCCTGGGGCGTGCTCTTGCCGACGATGGCGGCTTGCCAGGCCGGGCCGTTGACGTCGTTCCACTCGCCGAACCACGGCGTGATGACGTCCTTCTTCATGGCCAGCGACTGCTGCTTGGCGATCAGGTCGACGTCGCCGAACGCCTGGTAGGCCTTGCGCATATCGGGGTCCTGGAACAACGACTTCACGCCGAAGGCCGCGCCGACGTCGATGAACAGCATCTTCTGGAAGCGGTAGTCATTCTCGGCCTTGCCGCCGAACCACTCCATCAGCTGCACGGCTTCGGCGGTCCGCGCCTTGTCCTTGCGTGCTTGGGCGGTCAGCCCGTAGAAGCGCATCCAGCCGACCGTGGCGTGGCTGCCCTTGGCGCCGCGCGGCATCAGCATGAGTTTGACCTTGCCCGGGATCTGCGACTGCGCCGGATCGTTGAGCGTGCGCACGCGGAACTTCGGAATCAGGCCGAAGGCGAACTGCCCCGAGCCGAACGCCTTCAAGCCGGCGAGCTCGCCGGTCTCGACGCAGGCGGGCGACACGATCTTGTGCTTCTGCACCGCGTCGACGACCCAGCTCAACGCCTTGACCGCACCCTTCTCGGGATCGGCCATCACGGCCGCGCCCTTGTCGTCGGTGAAACGGCCACCCTGCGAGAACACCATCGCCGACATGAACTCGATCAACCAAGTCTCGTGCGCCAGCGACATCAGCACGGGAAACTGCGATAGCCCGGCCTGCTTGATCTTGAGCGCCTGCTCGGTCAGCTCGTCCCAGGTCTCGGGCGGCTTGGCGATGCCGGCCTTGGCCAGGATCTCCTCGTTGTAGAGGAAGCCCATCCAGTCGCTGTAGTACGTGATGCCGTACTGCTGGCGGTTGTAGGTCATCGACTGGACGCAGAAATCCTCGACGTCGGCGTTGTACTTGGTCAGCTGCGCGAACTCGCCGACCGGGGCGAGCCATCCCGCCTCGGCCCATTCGGGCAACCAGGTGTCGGACACCCACAGCGCGTCGAGCGGTGCGCCGCCGACGAATTTCGTCACCAGGGTCTCGCGGTATTGCGCCCACGGCGCGGTGCTGAGATTGACCTTGAGGCCGGTCTTCTGCTCGAAGCCGGTGATGTGGCTCTTCACCAGGTCGACTGCCGCCGACCAGATGTAGAACTCGAGCGGGCGCGACTGCGCCAGCGCCGACCCGGCCCGGCCGAGCGCGGCGCTGCCGGCCAGACCGGCCGCCGAATATCTCAAGAAGTCGCGCCGCCCGATCGCCGCCTGCTTGGCCCCCGCCCGCTTGATCATGTACGCCTCCATGGCCGACTGCCCGCGCACCATCGCGGCAGCCGGGTCGGCCTCATCATGCACCAGGGCCGCGCCGCGAGTCAGCCGGCGCGTTGCCGGCCGGCCCGTGCGCGGCGGCGGCGACAGCCCCCTTGCCCTGCCGACGCGCTTGCCGCCGGATCGCCTCAGACCTCGGCGACGCTGCGCGGCGACGAGACGCTGCGATCGATCGCTTCGCGCAGGCCGCGGGCGTTGTAGGGCTTGCGCAGCACGTCGGGGCCGATCTCGCGCTGCTCGCCGGCGTAGCCGGTCGTGAGCAGCACGGGCAGCCCGGGATGGAGCCGAGCGAGCTGGCGTGCCAGGTCGATGCCGCTCATGCCGTCGGGCATGATGATGTCGCTGAACACCAGGTCGAACCTGAGGTCGCGCGCGAGCAGATCGAGCGCCTTGGTCGCGCGGTCGACGGCGACGGTCTGAAATCCCATCTCCTGGAGATAGCCGAGCGCGACCTCCGCGACTTCGGGATCGTCCTCGACGACGAGGATCCGGCGCGGCGGGCCCGCAGCCTCGCGGGTGCCGGGCGCGACCGGTTCGCGGGGCAGGACCGCCACGGCGGCGCGCGGCAGATATAAGGTCACCTTGGTGCCGCGGCCCAGGACGCTGTCGATCTCCACCTGACCGTTCGACTGCTTGGCGAACGAGTAGACCTGCGCCAGGCCCAGGCCGGAACCGCGCCCGACCGACTTGGTGGTGAAGAACGGCTCGAACACGCGGGGCAAGATCTCGGGTGCAATGCCCTGGCCAGCGTCGACCACGCTGAGCGCGACGAAATCACCGGCGAGCTCGCCATGCCGGTGATCCGCCGACGGCATGCGCCGATTGTGGGCGGCGATGCGGATCTCGCCGCCGTCCGGCATCGCATCACGCGCATTGACGATCAGATTGAGGACCGCCACTTGGAGCTGCTCGTCGTCGACTTGGACCGGCCACAGATCGGGCGGCAGCTCGACCTTGATCGCGATGGTCGAGCCCATGGTCTGACCGATGAACGCCGCCATCTCCGCCAGCCGCTCGGGCAGCGAAACCGCGACGCTGCGCAGCGGGCGGCGGCGCGCGAATGCGAGCAGCTGCTGGGTCAGGCGCTGGCCGCGCTGGGTCGCCCTGAGGCTGGCGTCGAGGCGCCGCACGATGGTGGGGTCGTCGAGCTTGCGCAGCACCAGGTCGATGTTGCCGGCGATCACGGTCAGGAGATTGTTGAAGTCGTGCGCGATGCCGCCGGTCAGCTGCCCCAGCGCCTCCATCTTCTGGGCCTGCCGCAGCGCCGCCTCGGCCTCCTCGCGCTTGGCCTCGGCGGCGGCGCGCTGGACGATCTCGGTCTGCAGCTGGGTGTAGGCGAACTCCTCCTCGCGCGCCCGGCGCAGCGCGATCCAGGTTGCGAGCAGCAGCAGCAGCATCGCCGGCACCGCGATGCCGGCGTAGGTCAGAATCTGGCCGTACCATTCGTGCATCACGCTGTTCATCGGCAAGCCGAACGACACGAACAGCGGATAGTTGGCGACGCGGCGGAACGAGTAGATGCGCTCGATGCCGTCGACCGACGACACCTTGCGGTAGGCGCCCAGGGTTTCCGGGGCGACCAGCGGACGATATTCTCCCAGCCGATAGTGGGTGTCGCCGCGCGGCGGCGGCGGACTGCGCGCGAGGATCAACCCGTCGACCCGGACGATATTGATCATGTCGTCCTGCGTCTCGCGCAGCGTGTCGTAGAAGCTCGTGAAATAGCTCTCCGAGATCGACACGACGACGGCACCTGCGAACTCGCCGTCCGTACCTTCCAGCCGGTGCGACACGTTGATGCGCCGCTCGCCGCTGAGTCGCCCGATCACCGGCTCGCCGATGAATACCCGCGCCTTCCCCTCCTTGAGCGCAACGAAGTAGTCGCGATCGGTGACGTCGACGACGAGCGGCGGCGGGAACCGGCTATGGCTGATCACGCCCCCGGCGGCATCGACGACGAACACCGCATCGACGCTGCCGACATCGAGGTCGAGGCGCTGCAGGAACAGATGGAGCTCGGCAAGATCGGACGGTTGCCGGCGCGAGCGCAGGAAATCGGCGACGCGCAGGAACGCGAGATCGTAGAGCTCGAACGTCGACACGGCGTGCTGCTGCAGGATCGCCGTCGTCCGGATCGACCGTTGCTCAGCCTCCTCGAGCAGGACCTTGCGGTTCTGCCAGGCGGCAACGCCGACCAGCAGCGCGGGCACCAGCACCGCTGCGGCGAGCAGCAGCCGCAGCGCGCCGACCGTTCGCTTGGCGCTCCTCAATGGATTCAAGGCCACGGGCAAATCCGCTGCAATGGCGGCACGCGCCAGCTACGGGTCACGGGCTGGGGCTGACGAGGGGCACCTTG
>JACQAI010000316.1 GCA_016195115.1 Pseudomonadota bacterium | reverse complement strand
GGCGACAGCTCCTTGCGCCGGATACGCGCCGCCAGGTCGGCCGCCGAGATGAAAGCATGGTCGTCGGTCATGCCGCCGGCCGGCCGTCGGCGTACAGCTTGAGCCCGCCCAGCACGGCGGCGCAGTACGGCGTGTCGATCCCGAGCTCGCGCCCGAAGCGCACCACGGTGCCGGCGAGCCACGGCAGCTCGAGCCGGTTGCCGCGCTCGAAGTCGTGGTGCATCGAGGTCGTCATGGTCTCGGGTAGGCCGTCGGCGAACGTGACCTGCTGGTCGGCGAAGTCGGCGTCGAGCGCGACACCCTGCTTGCGGCCGACCGCGACGACCTCGCGCATCACGCCGAGCAGAAGGGCGCGGCAGTCCGGATCCTTGCGGATCGGCCCGATCGGCTTGCGGATCAAGGTCGTGACCGAGCTCATGCCGACCAGGAAGACGAACTTCTGCCAGATCGTCTTGACGATGTCGGGGCTGATCTCGGCCGTGATGCCCGAGGCCAGGCACGCACCGAGCAGCGCCTCGGCGCGGTGCGAGCGCGTGCCGTCGAGCTCGCCGAACACCAGGCGCTGCATGGTGCCGACGTGCTCGATGACGCCGGGCCGGGCGATCTTGGTGCCGATCTGCGCGATGCCGCCCATGACGTGGCGCTGGCCGAGCATGCCGGCCAGGATGGTCTCGGCGTCGACGCCATTCTGCAGCGAGATCACCGCGGTATCCCTGCCGATCAGCGGCTTGATCTGACGCGCCGCTTCCTCGGTGTCCCACAGCTTGACCGAGACGATGACGACATCGACCGGGCCGATGGTCGCCGGATCGTCGGTCACGCGCACCGGGTCGATGTGCAGCGGCGCCACGCTGCTCTGGATCTTCAGGCCGAGCGTGCGCATCGCCGCCAGGTGCGCGCCGCGTGCGATGAACGACACGTCATAGTCCTTGGCCGCGAGCCGGCCGCCGAAATAGCCGCCGACGCCGCCGCTGCCCATCATCGCGATCTTCATCGCCTCACTCCGCGGCCTGGCGCCGGGCGGCCTGGATCGCGCGCCACACCCGCTCGGGGGTCGCCGGCATGTCGAGGTCGGTGACGCCGAGCGGCGTGAGGGCATCGACGATCGCGCTCATCGCGGCGGGCAGCGCGCCGATCGTGCCGGCCTCGCCGGCGCCCTTGACGCCGAGCGGGTTGTTCCGCGCCGGCACCTCGTGGCTCGAGATCGCGATCGACGGCAGGTCGTCGGCGCGCGGCATGGCGTAGTCCATGAACGAGCCCGACAGCAGCTGGCCGCTCTTCGGATCGTAGGCGATGTTCTCGAGCAGCACTTGGCCGACGCCCTGGGCGACGCCGCCGTGGATCTGGCCCTTGACGATCAGGGGATTGACCATGCGGCCGACGTCGTCGACCACGCTGTAGCGCGCGATCTCGACGACGCCGGTCTCGGGATCGACCTCGACCTCGCAGACGTGGGTGCCGTTGGGATAGGTCGGCCCGGCCGGCACCACCACCGCCGCCTCGGTCAGGCCGACCTCCATGCCGCGCGGCAGGGTGGCGATGCGGTACGACGCCTTGGCGATCTCGACGATGTCGATCGTTTTGTCGGTGCCCGCGACGGTGAAATTGCCGTCGGCGAACTCGATGTCGGCCTCGGCGGCCTCGAGCAGATGCGCGGCGAGCCGCTTGCCGCGCGCGATGATCTTGTCGGCGGCGCGCACCAGCGCCGAGCCGCCCGAGCTCATCGAGCGCGAGCCGAACGTGCCCTTGCCGTGGATCACCTGGTCGGTGTCGCCGCACACCAAGCGGATCTTGTCGAACGGCACGCCGAGCACGTCGACCATGATCTGGCGGAACGTGGTCTCGTGACCCTGGCCGTGGTTGTGCGTGCCCATCAGCAACGTCACGCTGCCGCCCGGATCGAAGCGGATCTCCGCACCCTCCTCGAGCGGCACGTCGGGCGGGCCGCCGGCGATCTCGATCGGATTCGAGATGCCGATGCCGCGCAGCTTGCCCTGGCGTTTGGCGTCGGCGCGCCGCGCCTCGAAGCCGCGCCAGTCGCTGAGCTCGAGGGCCATGTCGAGGTTCTTGACGAAGTCGCCGCTGTCGTAGGTGAAGATGAAGCGCGTGTCGTACGGCATCGCCGCGACGGGGATCAGATTGCGACGGCGCAGCTCGGCGGGATCGAGCTTGAGGTCGCGTGCCGCGATGTCGATCACGCGCTCGAGCGCGTAGGTCGCCTCGGGTCGGCCGGCGCCGCGATAGGCCGAGGTCGGGCTGGTGTTGGTCGTCACGCCGCTCGCGTGCACGTAGATGTGCGGCGTGGTGTAGACGCCGGCGAGCCCGCCCAAATTGTTGGTCGGGCAGTGGATGCCCGAGACCGACAGGTAAGCGCCGAGGTTGGCGACCAGCGCGACGCGCAGCGCCAGGAACTTGCCGTCGCGGTCGAGCGCCAGCTCGGCGCGCGAGACGTTGTCGCGGGCGTGGTGGTCGGACGCCAGGCCCTCGGTGCGCTCGGAGATCCATTTGACCGGCCGGCCGACCACGCGCGCCGCCCACAGGACCAGCGCCAGC
>JACQAI010000315.1 GCA_016195115.1 Pseudomonadota bacterium | reverse complement strand
TCTGGATTGCTTCGTCGCTGTGCTCCTCGCAATGACGGAACGTGGTAAGACATGAGCGGAATATGCTCGCCGCGGATCAGGTCGCGACTGCATAGTCCTTGCAGTTCAAATAGCCGGTCGGGTGCATCTGGAAGCCCTTCACCTTCTTGTCCATGAAGGTGAACATGGCGCGCCACACCGGCTGCACGATCGGCCCCTCCTCGAGCATGATGGCCTCGAGCTTGGCCATGGTCTTGCGCCGCGTCTCGACGTCGAGCTGGCCTTCGGCCTCGGCGAGCAGCTTGTCGAACTCCGGGTTGGAAAACTTCGACTCGTTCCAGGTGCCGCCGGTGCGATAAGCCAGGCTGTAGGTCATCACGCCGAGCGGCCGATGCGCCCAGGTCGTGAAGCCGAACGGCACCTTGGTCCAGACCTCCCAGTACTGCGTCGACGGCAGCACGTTGATCTTTGCCCGGATGCCGGCCTCCTTCCATTGCTCGACCATGGCCTGCACCGCGACCAGCTCCCACGCCGCGGAGTCCGACGAGCGCGCGTTGAACTCGATGTCGATGCCGTTCGGATGACCGGCCGCGGCGAGCAGCTGCTTGGCCTTGGCGACGTCGCGCGCCGGCGCCGCCAGCTTGGCGTACTCGGGATGGACCGGGCTGACGTGATGGTGCTCGCCCGGCTCGCCGAGCCCGCCGTGCGAAATCTGCAGCACCGCTTTGCTGTCGGTGGCCAAGCGCAGCGCCTGGCGCACGCGCTTGTCGTCGAACGGCTTGACGGGCTGCATGCGCGCGCACGCGGTGTAGGCGGTGGTCACCTGGTAGAGCTGCAGATGCGCCATCTGCTTCAGCGCCTGCAGCTGGGTCGGCGTGCCGAGATAGATGCCGTCGACCTGCTTGGACGCGAGCGCGCCGATCGCAGCGGCGGCATCGTCGCCGAGGTCGATAAACTCGAGTTGGGCGATATGGGGTGCGCCGCCCCAGTAGGTCGGGTTCGACTTGAAGACCTGGCGCCTCCCGACCTCGTTCTCGGTCAGCATGAAGGGACCCGTTCCGTTCGATCCGACCTTGAACTCGCCGTTATCCTTCGGGTCGAGCATCAGGACCGGGTAGTGGTAGAGGTTCTCGGGCACCGCCAGCTGCGGCGAATGGCCGTTGAGGCGTACGGTGTGGTCGTCGACCTTCTCGATCGCCTTGTCGCTCCACAGCCGCGCCGTCTTCTTGGGATTGCCCTTGTCGTCCTTCTCGCCGCTGTCGACATCCTCGAGCAGGAAGCTTTTGAACAAGCCGACGGTCGAGGAACCGACTTTCGGATCGAGCAGGCGCTTGAGGTTCCAGACGACGTCGTCGGCGACGAACGCCCGGCCATCGTGCCATTTGACGTCGCGCCGCAGATGCAAGGTCCAGGTCTTGAGGTCGGCGCTGGCCTCCCAGCGCTGGCACAACGACGGCCGCGTCACGTTGTCGGCACCGGTCACGGCCAGATAGTCGAACACCTGGCGCGCCGAATTGGACGACTCGACCCAGCTATAGGTATGCGGGGTCTTGAGGTCCTGGCAGCGCATGCCGATCCGCAGCACGCCGCCTTTGGGCATCGCCGCCTGCGCCGCCGCCGGCGCCGGCAATCCGGCCAGGCCGTACGCCGCACCGGCCGACAGACCGAGCAAGGTCGCGGTGCGCAGGAACTCGCGCCGGTCGATCCGCTGCGCAGCGAGCTGGCGCTTCAGCTCGGGCAGATAGGCGTGCTCGCGGTTGTCGCCCATGGCTCACCTCCCTCGTTGTCGTGTCAGCCGTACAGGTCTTCGTCGAACGGAAAGCTGCTGAGCAGCTCACAGCCGGTCGCGGTCACCACCACCTGCTGCTCGAGCTTGACGCCATCTGGACCGCCCTGCTCGCCGATATAGCTCTCGACGCACACCGTCATGTTCTCTTGGAATTCGCCGTCGTAAGCCGAGCGCGCGACATCCTCGCGATGCACGACCTTGGGCCATTCGTCGCACAGGCCGACGCCGTGCACCAGGCTGGAGTAGCGGTTGGCGACGTAGGCGTCGGGGATCTTCCAGGCGATCTCGCTCATCTCGCGAAAGCCGAGGCCGGGGCGGATCAGCGCCATGTTGTGCTCGATCTGCTCGACCGCGAGCGCGTAGTGGCGGCGCTGGCGCTCGCTTGCGCGGCCAGGCCCGCAGAAGAAGGTGCGCGAGATGTCGGCGCAGTAGCCGAACGGGCCGATCAGGTCGGTGTCGAACGCGACCAGCTCGCCGGCGCGGATGACGCGGTCACCGCATTCCTGGAACCACGGGTTGGTGCGCGGCCCCGACGACAACAACCGCGTCTCGATCCATTCGCCGTCGAGCCGGATGTTGACTTCGTGCAGCAGCGCCCACAGCGCGTTCTCCGTGATACCGGGCTTGAGCGCCTCACGCATCGCCGCGATGCCGGCCTCGCACACCGCGATCGCCTGGACCATGCAGGCGATCTCGTCTGGCGACTTGATGGCGCGCGCGAGCTCGCACGGCTCCTGAGCGTCGAACACCTCGATGCCACGCTTCTCGAGCGCGCGCAATCCCGGCGGATCAAGGCGGTCGACGGCAATGCGGCGGTTGGCGCCGCAGCGCTCGCGCACCAGCTGGGCGATCTCCTCGGCCCACAGCTCGGCGCGCTCCTGCATGCGGTTGCCGGCCGGAAAGAAGAACCACGAGCGCGCCGGCCGCGCCTCGCCGATGGTCTCGATGCCGTCGGACAGATGACCGCAGCCGTGGAAGTCGAAGATCACCGCCTTGCCCTCGGCGGGCACGAAGCCGTAGCGCGCCGGGTTGTGCAGGATCCACACCGCCATGTTGCGGCTGCCGGTGGCGTAGCGCAGGTTGACGGGATCGAACAGCACCGCGCCGGCGTAATCGAGCCGGCGCAGCTCGGCCTGGAACCGCGCCAGCCGATAGCCGCGCAGCCGCGCCATGTCGGGCTGCGCGGTGTGGTCCTTCAGCCCGACGCCGGCGAACTTGCGCACCATCCCCAACGGGTCGGCGGCCGCGGCGCGATCGTCAGATCCTTTTGGCGTAATCGAGGTTCTCCCGCCGGAAGCTCTGGTGCGAGCCGAGGATGTAGTGCTTCGACATATCGGCCGAGTAGCGACTCGCCGGCGGCTGGCGGCCGAGCGCCTCCGCCATGGCGCGGACGTGATGCGGGCCGGCACCGCAGCACACGCCGAGATACCGGATGTCGAGCGCGATCGCCGCCTTGGTGAACTCGGCGATCTCGAAGCGGTTGCAGGTGAACGGATCGAGTGCGATCGGGAAGGCGCGCGCCTCCTCGCCCGGCAGGCAGCTGCAACTCGGATCGGTCAACGACTGGAAATTGGGCTCGCGCTCGGTGGTGCGGTAGGGCACCGGCAGGGCCGCGACGGGACAGCGCACGGCGCGGCGGATGCGTTCGAGCAGCGGCAGCATGGTCGCCGGGCCTCGCGCGCAGTTGAGCCCGACGACGTCGGCGCCGGCATCCGCGAGCTTCTTGCACGTCTCGGCGACGTCCCAGCCTTCACGCGTCGTGCCGCTGCGGTGGATCGCCAAGGTGACGACGCTGGCCAGACCCGAGCGTTTCAGGCGCTCGACCGCGATCAGCGCCTCGCCGCCGTGCGAATAGGTCTCGCCGATGATGAAATCGACCCCGGCCTCGATCGCCCAACCGATCTGCTCATCGAACATGGCGCGCGCGGCGTCGTGGCTCGTCGGCTTGTCCTCGACATAGACGCCGGTGTTGCAGATGTTGCCGGCGACCAGCGAGCCGTGCTCGGCGGCGACCTGCTTGGCGATCGTCAGCGCGCGACGATTGATGTCGGCGAGCTCGCCCTCGCGGCCGATCAGCTTCAGCTTCTCGCGATGGGCGTAGTAGGTGAAGGCCTCGACGACGTCGGAGCCGGCGTGAACGAACTCGCGATGCAGCTGGGCGACCAGCTCGGGGTGCTCGAGCACGACCTCGGGCACGTAGGCGCCGGCCTGCAGGTAGCCGCGCCGCTCGAACTCGAACAGGTAGCCCTCGGCGCAGATCACCGGCCCCTCGGCCAGCCGCTCGAGCAGGCCCTTGCGCGGTACGGCGGCGTTCATCGGTCGTCCCTTCCTCGCACCATGCGATCAGTCTAGCCCTACTCTCTCCGTGAGACCTAGGCCGCGGTGCGGCGGCGCCGGGCCGGCGCGCCGAAGTGCCGCGTCCTCTCGCGGCAGTACCAG
>JACQAI010000314.1 GCA_016195115.1 Pseudomonadota bacterium | reverse complement strand
GCCCTCACCCTTCCCACGCGGCTTCGCCGCGCGGGCCCCTTCCCGCGGTGCGGGAGAGGGTGGCGAGGCGCGCAAGCGCGCGAGCCCAGTGAGGGCGCGCCTACGCCGTCGCGCGCTCGCGGATGATCAGGTTGCCGACGGCGTCGACCACGCCGTCCTGGCCGGGCAGCACGACGATAGTGGTGTCGAGCTGGCGCAGGATGGCGGGTCCGGCGACGGTGTCGCCGGCGCCGAGCCGCGTGCGGTCGTAGACCGGGCAGGAAACCGGCGTGCCGTCGAAGTCGACGTCCTGCACGCCGATCGGCATCGGGGTGCCGCTCGATGGAGCGAGGCGCGGTAGTGTGGGCTGGGGCAACCGGCCGATCGCGGCCATGCGCAGATTGACGATCTCGACCGGTGTATCCTCCTGCGCGAAGGTGTAGAGCCGCTCGTGCAGCCGGTGGAAATTGGCCAGCGCTTCCGTAAGCGCCGCGGCATCGACCGCGCCGCCCGGCCACGGTACGGTCAGCTCGAAGCCCTGGTGGGCGTAGCGCATGCTCGCCTGGCGCAGGATGGCGCGGTTCTCGGGCGCTGCGCCCTCGCGCTCCAACCAACGCGTCGCCTCGGCCTCGAGCTCGGTGAACACCCGCGCGATGCCGGCGAGGTCGTAGTTGGGCGGCTTCTGCAGGAAGGTGCGCGAATAATCCGACTTGAGGTTGGAGACCAGCAGCCCGAGCGCCGACAGAACGCCGGGCGCCGGCGGCACCACGATCGTCTTGATGCCGAGCAGCCGCGCCAGCGCGCCGCCGTGCAGCGGCCCGGCGCCGCCGAACGGCACCAGGGCGAAGTCGCGGGGGTCGTGACCGCGCTCGACCGAGACGACGCGGATGGCGCCCATCATGTTGTTGTCGACAACGGCGAGGATGCCGCGCGCTGCCGCCGAGACGTCGAGCCCAAGCGGCTCGGCGACCTTGCTGCGGATCGCCGCGATCGCCGCGGCGCGATCGAGCGCGAGGTTGCCCTCAAGCAGATACGGCGGCAGGCGGCCGAGCGCCAGATGGGCATCGGTCACGGTCGGCTCGGTGCCGCCCTTGGCGTAGGCGACCGGGCCGGGCTCGGCGCCGGCGCTGCGTGGGCCGACCGTCAGGCCGCCCGAGTCGGCCACCGCGGCGATCGAGCCGCCGCCGGCGCCGATGGTGTGAATGTCGAGCATGGGCAGCGGCAGCGGCCATTCGCCGACCCGGCCCTCGACCGTGACACCGGGCTCGCCGGCCTTGATCAGGCAGATGTCCGCCGAGGTGCCGCCGATGTCGATCGAGATGACGTCGCGGAAGCCCGCCGCGACGCCGATGAAGGCGGCGCCGAGCGCACCCGCCGCGGGACCCGACAGCGCGGTCTGCACCGGCTCGCGCCGGATCGTCGCGGCGCCGGTGACGCCGCCGCTCGATTTCATCAGCAGCAAGGGCGCCGCGATCCCCTTTGCGGCCAGCCGCTCCTCGAGCTTGGCGACGTAGGAGGCGACGCGCGGCATGACGTAGACGTTGAGGATCGTCGTCATGCTGCGCTCGTATTCGCGGAACACCGGCAGCACCTCGGCCGACAGCGCGACCATGGCGCCGGGATGCTCGGCCAGGATCAGCTCGCGAGCGCGGCGCTCGTGCGCCGGATTGGCGTAGGCGTGGATGAAGCACACCGCGATGGCGTCGATGCCGGCGCTGCGCAGCTTGCGCGCGGCGGCGCGCACAGCGGCTTCGTCGAGCGGCTCGAGCTCGGCGCCGGTGTGGTCGATGCGGCCGGCGATCTCGACGATGTCCTGCGGCTTCACCGGGCGCTTCGGCTTGACCCACGAGTACATGTTCGACTTGCGCGGGATGTCGTGGCGGCCGATCTCGAGCACGTGCTTGAAGCCTTGGGTGGTGAGCAGCGCCACCGGCGCGCCTTTGCCCTCGAGGATCATGTTGGTTGCCACGGTCGTGCCGTGGATCACCTCGCCGACCGCATCGGCGCCAAGGCCTGAGGCGGTCAGCGCCGCCAGCATGCCGTCCATGAAGCCGATCGAGGGATCGTGCGGCGTCGACGGAGTCTTGGCGTTCCACAGCCGGCCGCTGGCGCGGTCGAACAAGGTCACGTCCGTGAACGTGCCGCCGATGTCGATGGCGATCGCGGCGTTGCCCGTCATGGCTCGATCAAGCTGGAATGGGCTGGTGTCAGACCATCGCGTCGCGATAGTCGCGGCGGTGGAAGAGCTTCGACGCCGGGCGATGGTCGCGGCGCTGGCGCTCGGTGGCCTTGCGATCGAGCGTCGTGGCCGCAGGATCGATCACGACGCCGTAGTCGTCGCGTGCGCCGTCGACGCTGACGTAACCGCCGAGCACGTCCTCGAGCACGCGCTCGGGCTCGCGGTCGAACGGATGGCCCCAGCCACCGCCGCCGCCGGTGTCGAACCGGATGATGTCGCCGCGCTTCACGATGGTGCCGTCGCTCAGCGGGCCCGGCACTTCGAACTCCTTGGGCGTGCCGGGATTGAGCGTGCAGCGTCCGGGGCGGCCGCTCTGGCCGCCGGCGACGCCCCAGGGGGGATTGAGCATGCCGTCGAGCCGGATTGCCAGCGAGGCGTCCTCGCCCAGCCACATGACCTCACGCACCACGCCGGTGCCACCGCGCCAGCGGCCCGGACCGCCGGAATCGGTGTGCATCGAATAGCGTACCAGCCGCGCCGGATAGATCTGGTCCATGAACTCGGCGGGCGTGTTCTCCTGGGCGACGTAGTAGACCGCGTCGTGGCCGTCGGCGAACGGGCGCGCGCCGTGACCGACCCCGATGCCGTCCGACATCATGAACGGCTGCTTGGTCTGGGGGTCGTGGCCGCGCAGGAACAGGATCGAATAGGCGTTGGTCGCCGCCGGGCCCTGGCCGCCGCTGGCGACGTTCATCAGGCCGGCGCACACCGCCTGGACGCGCATCAGGGTCAGGCCGCGCTGGTTGAGCGGGCCGGGGAATTTTGGTTGCACGATGGTGCCGACTTTGACTTTCACCTCGTCGACCGCGTGCATGGCGCCTTCGTTGAGCAGCAGCGAGGCATCGTTGGCCAGCGCGTAGATGCCGAACACCATGCGGGGCACTGCCGGGTTCATCAGGAAGTTGACCGGGCCCTTGGCCTGCGGATCGCTGCGGCTCGAGTCGATCGTGATCTTGTCGTCGGTCACGTCCATGTCGAAGCGGATCGCGAACGGGCCGTTGCCGAGGCCGTCGGTGTCGACCTGGTCCGTGAAGCTGTAGTGCCCCGGCGTGAAGGTGCTGCGCAGCTGCTTGACCACCGCGGCGCGGGTTTGTTCGTTCAGGCGACGAAACGCATCGTGCACGACGTCCCAGCCAAAGCGCTCGAATAGCTCGAGCAGGCGGCGCTCGCCGAGCTTGACGGCGGCGGTCAGCGCGCGCAGGTCGCCTTGCTGCTCGTCGGGGAAGCGACCGTTGCGCAGGAAGATGCGCATGATCTCGTCGTTCCACACGCCCTCGCGGGCGAGCCGCACCGGCGGGATGATGATGCCTTCCTGGTAGATGTCGGTCGCGGTCGGCGACATCGAGCCCGGCCAGGCGCCGCCGATGTCCTTGAAGTGCGCCCACGACTGCGAGAAGCCGGCCAACGCGCCGTCGACCATCACGGGCGCGACGAACACCTGGTCGGGCGAATGCGATACGCCGCCCTTCGAGGCGTAGCAGTCGTTGTACCAGTAGATGTCGCCCGCGCGCATGGTCTGCGACGGGTAGTACTCGAAGAACGGTTCGACGATGTGGCCGAAGATCGGCAGGTTGGTGCCCGCGATCATCTTGCCGGCGGGATCGAAGAAGCCGGCGAAGTAGTCCTTCTTCTCGCGGATCACCGGCGACATCGACGTGCGCTCGAGCAGCGCCTCCATCTCGGCCTGGCCGGCCCGGATGCTGCCCTTGACGATCTCGAGGGTGACGGGGTCGCAACGACCGGCTTCCACAGGCTTGTCCATCGGCACTCCGCATGGCAGGTGGTTAACGATGGAGCACGAACCACGGCATGTCGAGAGCGGGAGCATCGCCCGATCAAAACAGCCCGTCATCCTCGCGCCCTAGCGCGAGCACGAGTTGGGGTGGGTGAGAGACTTGGGTCTACCTGGATAGTGCCGAGATGGCAGGGATTGAGATTGCACCATCACGCGCGGTCATCGCCCCGGGTGAGGGCAATGATTTCGTCCGTGCTGAGGCCGCGGCCAGCGCGACCACGTAGCGTGGCGAAGCGGCTGCTCGGCGGGCGTGCCTGGGTATTGACCAGAACAACACGGCCGTCCTGCGCCAGCTTGAATTCAACCACGCTGCCTGGCTTGAGCCCAAGCCGATCGCGTGCCGCCTTGGGGATCGTGATCTGACCCTTTCTACCGACTTTGGCCATTTCAATCTCCTACACCGCCGCGGCGATTGTACCGTTAATCCAGATGGCAGGCGACGCGGTGGCCGCCGGCGACGACGCGCAGCATCGGCGCTTCCTCGGCACAGCGCGCGAAGGCGTGCGGGCAGCGGTCGCGGAAGCGGCAGCCCGAGGGCGGCTCGCGCGCGTCCGGCACGTTGCCGCTGATCGGCAGCGGCGCGCGCGACTGGTCGACGTCGGGGGTCGGCACCGCGGCGACCAGCGCACGCGTGTAGGGGTGGCGCGGCCGGCGCACGATGTCCTCGGTCGGGCCGTCCTCGACGATGGCGCCGAGATACATGACCAGGGTGCGGGGGCACAGGTAGCGGACGAGCGCGAGGTCGTGGGAGATGTAGACCGCGGTCAGCCCCATAGTGTCGCGGACTTCGCGCATCAGGATCAGGATCCCGGCGCGCACCGAGACGTCGAGCATCGACACCGGTTCGTCGGCGACCAGGAAGCGCGGCTCGAGCACCAGGGCGCGCGCCAGCACGACACGCTGCAGCTGGCCGCCGCTGAGCTGGTGCGGATACTGGTTGAGGTAGCGCTCGAGGTCGATCAGGTGGACGCGCCGCATCGCGGTGGCGACCCGGTCCTCGTGCTCGGCCTCATTGATGCCGGCGTTGACCAGCGGCTCGGCGACCGCGCGGTAGATCGTGAAGCGCGGGTTGAGCGCGTCGAACGGGTTCTGGAACACGAGTTGAGCCTGGCGCCGGAACGCCGCGAGCCCGT
>JACQAI010000313.1 GCA_016195115.1 Pseudomonadota bacterium | reverse complement strand
GGCATAGAGGCGGCGGTCAAAGTCGATCGAGGCGTTGATGCGTTCCATGATCGCGGCCGGGCCGCGCGCGAAGCGGCCGCCCCACAGCGGGTTGGCTGTGGCCGGGGTCGGTGCGGGGGCAGGGGCACGGGATCCGGTCATGGGCAGAGGATAGCGGGTGTCGTGACCAAGCGCATCGGGTGGCAAACGCGGTCGATATGGGTGCTCGGTCTCGGCGCGGCGGCGGTGATCGCGGCGGCGGTGTCCCACGCCCGCTTCGACACGCTCGCCGAGGACGCGACGCGGCCGCCGATCCGCGGCGCCATGCAGAGCTTCGTGCTGCGCACGCCGCCGGCGCCGGTGCCCGAGATCAGGTTCGTCGACGCCGCCCAGCAGGAGCGCACCTTGGCCGACTTCCACGGCCGCGTCGTGCTGCTCAACTTTTGGGCGACCTGGTGCGTGCCGTGCGTCAAGGAGATGCCGGCGCTCGAGCGTCTGCAGGCCGAGCTCAAGCGCGAGCCCTTCCTGGTGCTGGCGCTGTCGCAGGATCGCGCCGGGTTGCCGCTGGTCGAAAAGTTCTATCGCGAGCACGGCTTGGCCGGCCTCGAGATGTTCGCCGACAAGACCTCGACCTCGGCGCGCAGCTTTCAGCTGCGCGGCCTGCCGACCAGCGTGCTGCTGGACACCGAGGGCCGCGAGATCGGCCGCCTCGAGGGCGCCGCCGAGTGGGACGCGCCCGAAGCGCTCGCGCTGATTCGCCATTTCCTGCCCAAACGCGCCGCCCCGCCGACCACGACCTCGACGGAGCTCATGGCGCCTGTGCGCTCCCCGGGCGGGTAGAGCGCAATTCCCACGCCTTGATCGTGCGTCTCACCGCCACGCCGTCGGGTGGTCGCGGTGCAGGCCGGACACGATGCCGAGATATTCCGCATGCTCGGGGCCGAGCACGCCGTGGCGGATCAGGAAGTCGATGATCACCAGGTTCACGTTGAACTTGAAGTCGTCGGTCGTGCGCAGGCGCTCGGCGACGGCATCGATCGGCATCAGGGAAAAACTCTCGATCTCGCCGTCGGTGTTGCGCGGCACGAAGCCGGGCTCGAGCGCCAGGTCGTAGACGAACAGGGTGTCGGCGCGCAGGCCCTCGGGCACCGCCATCGCGTAGGTGATCGCGCCGACGCCGTGGGCCTGGCGCGCCAGCGCCTCGGGAATGTCGGCCTCCTCGGCGCATTCCTTGATCAGGTTCTGGGTCAGGCTGAGGCCGATCGGCTGGCCGCCGGCGACCAGATTGTCGAGCTTGCCCGGCGCCACCAGCTTGTCCTTGGCGCGCACGCCGATCCACAAATAGAGGCCGTCGGGCCGACGCACGACGCCGTTGACGTGGACGCCGTAGGCGCGCACGCCGAAGGTCGCGACGCTGCCGCGGTCGAGCTGCGCCAGCGGCGCATCGGTAAAGCGCGCCGCGACCGGATAGGGCTCGTTGCGCCGCTTGGTCACCAGGCCGATCTTGACCAGCCGCGTCACCGCCTCGTCGAGCGCCTGGCTGCGCGCCGCGAAGTCGGCGAAGCCCGGGTGCAGTGCGACGTCGCGTACGCCGACGACGAACAGGTCGGGGAACTCGGCCAGCCGGTGCGCGACGTCGCGCCGGATCCGGCCGACCGGGATGCCGCCGATCAGGAATGCGCCGTAGTCGTGCGGGTCGGCGCGATTGCACTCGACGATGTGGCGCAGGAAGCCATGACCCGCTGACACGCGTGCGCTCCTTCAACCAGCTCGGCCCAGCATGGCCAAGCAGCGCGCCCGCGACAACGGTCAGGCCGACAGCGCGTAGCGCTTCTCGGCGGTCAGCACCGACTCGACGCCGACGATCTGGCGCAGGCTGGCGGCGATCAGCTCGACCAGCGCCGGCTCGATCCCGGCGATCTGCAGGTCGATGGTCAGTTCGTCGCCGGCGCCGCACACGGCGTGCCAGCGCGTCGGCACCAGGCCGCGCTTGGCGAACGGCTCGAGCACGCGCGGCATCACGGCGGGCTCGGCGCGTGCCGAGATCGCGAAGCAGACGGTCGGATGAGACGGGGTGGCGAAGGCCGGCTCAGATGCCGGCAGGCTGGCGGATGGCAGGCGAGACATGGCGCGAATCCTCGTGGGCAAGAGCGAATAGCCAGGCGTCCCGACCCCGGCACGGGGTCGGGCGGCTAATTCGCGTGCCACGGAGGAGCTTGCGCGCCATGGCGCGGAACCTAGGCGCCGCCGGGGCGGTGGTCAAGGCGGGTCGGGGAGCATCCGCCGCGCTCGCCCGTTGAAGAGAGCGGCGCCCGCCGGATGAGCCCGGCGGTGCTTGCGGGGTCGCGGGTATCAATATACCGGAGGTCCTGCATTTCACCCTGCATTTGCTGGTCGCGGCGCCCCGCGCGGGGGTGCCATCGGGGGCCAGAAGCGGTCCCGGGCCGGGCTCACAACGGCGCGGGAAAGGGGTATGGTAGGGGCCATGGAATTCGTCTTCCCGATCCTGGTCGTGCTCGCCATGCTGGCGGCCCTCGGCATCCTGTTCGCCGGCGTCATCGGCATGGCGCGCCGCGGTCCGACCGCGGGCACGGCGGCCGGCCTCAGAAGCAACAAATTGATGCAGTGGCGCGTCATCCTGCAGGGCGTCGCGCTGCTGCTGTTCGCCATCTTCATGCTGCTCTACCGGCGCTGAGCCCGTGGTCAAGCTGACCCGGATCTACACCCGCGGCGGCGATCGCGGGCAGACCTCGCTGGGCGATGGCGCGCGGGTCGACAAGCACGACCTCCGGGTCGCGGCCTACGGCACGGTCGATGAGGCCAACGCCGTGATCGGCGTGGCGCGGCTGCATGCGCCGGCCGGCGACCCCGAGGTCGACGCGCAGCTCGCGCGCATCCAGAACGACCTGTTCGACGTCGGCGCCGATCTGTGTCGGCCGGGCGACGGCACGGACGACAAGCTGCGCGTCGCCGAGCGCCTGGTGAGCCAGCTGGCGGGCCGCGAGGCGATCAATCCGGCAGCGCTCAAATACTTGAATCGCCTGTCCGATCACCTGTTCGTGCTGGCCCGCTGGGTGAACGACCGGGGGGCCCGGGACGTGCTCTGGGTGCCGGGCGCCAACCGCTGAGCGCCGGGCCCGCCTTCGCTGCAGCGCAAAATTCAGTTGCACGGCCGGGCCACAAGGCTAGAGTGCGCACCCCGATGGGGCGCATTTGTCGCAATGAACGGCGATTGGCGACGTTGAACAGGGGTTGAGGGGTTTGCCCGGGACGGCGGCTCGCGCCCGGATGCCCAGCGTGAAGCGGCCGCCGCCGCGGTCGAGCCCAAGGCGAAACTAAGGGTTCCCGATGAAGGTTCTGGTCGCGGTCAAGCGCGTCGTCGATTTCAACGTCAAGATTCGGGTCAAGGCCGACAAGACCGGCGTCGAGACTGCCAACGTCAAGATGTCGATGAACCCGTTCGACGAGATCGGGGTCGAGGAAGCCGTGCGCCTCAAGGAGGGCGGCAAGGCGACCGAGATCGTCGCGGTGTCGATGGGGCCGCAGCAGTGCCAAGAGACGTTGCGGACCGCGCTGGCGATGGGCGCCGACCGCGGCATCCACGTGCTGAGCGACGCCGAGCTGCAGCCGCTCGCGGTCGCCAAGCTCCTCAAGGCGATCGTCGCCAAGGAGCAGCCCCAGCTCGTCATCCTGGGCAAGCAGGCGATCGACGACGACAGCAATCAGACCGGGCAGATGCTGGCGGCGCTGCTCGGGTGGTCGCAGGCGACCTTCGCGTCCAAGATCGCGCTCGGCAGCGCCGAGGCCGAGGTCACGCGCGAGGTCGACGGCGGGCTCGAGACCGTGGCGATCAAGCTGCCGGCGGTGGTCACCACCGACCTGCGCCTCAACGAGCCGCGCTACGCCTCGTTGCCCAACATCATGAAGGCCAAGAAGAAGCCGATCGACCAGATGGCGCCGAGTGATCTCGGCGTCGACGTGACGCCGCGGCTGGCCACGCTCAAGGTCGAAGAGCCGCCCAAGCGCAAGGGCGGCGTCAAGGTCGGCTCGGTCGCCGAGCTGGTCGACAAGCTGCGCAACGAAGCCAAGGTGATTTGACCCATGAGCGTGCTGGTCATCGCCGAGCATGACAACGCGGCGCTCAAGCCCGCGACGCTCAACGCCGTCACCGCGGCGTCGAAGCTCGGCGGCGACGTCGCCGTGCTGGTCGCCGGCCAAGGCTGCGGCGCGGTCGCCGACGCCGCGACTAAGATCGCCGGCGTCGCCAAGGTGTTGGTCGCCGACGCCGCGCCCTACGCCCATCCGCTGGCCGAGAACCTGACGCCGCTGGTCGTCGGGCTCGCGCAAGGCTACGGCCACGTCGTCGCGACCGCGACGACGTTCGGCAAGAACCTGATGCCACGGGTCGCCGCGCTGCTCGACGTGCAGCAGATCTCCGAGGTCATGGCGATCGAGGCGCCCGACACCTTCGTGCGCCCGATCTACGCCGGCAACGCGCTCGCCACGGTCAAGTCGAGCGACAAGATCAAGGTGATGACGGTGCGCGCCACCGCCTTCGAGGCGGCGGCGACCGGCAGCGGCAGCGCCGCGCGCGAGGACGTCGCGGCGACCGCCGATGCGGGCCTGTCGAGGTTTGTTGGCCAAGCCCTGTCGAAGATGGAGCGCCCGGAGCTGACCGCCGCGCGCATCATCATCTCGGGCGGCCGCGCCATGCAGAACGGCGAGAACTTCAAGATGCTCGAGGAGGTCGCCGATCGCCTCGGCGCCGCGGTCGGCGCCAGCCGCGCCGCGGTCGACGCCGGCTATGTGCCCAACGACTATCAGGTCGGCCAGACCGGCAAGATCGTCGCGCCCGAGCTCTACATCGCGGTCGGCATCTCCGGTGCGATCCAGCATCTCGCCGGCATGAAAGATTCAAAAGTGATCGTCGCGATCAACAAGGACGAGGAGGCGCCGATCTTCACGGTCGCCGACTACGGCCTGGTCGCCGACCTCTCCAAGGCGATTCCCGAACTCAAGGCGGAGCTCGATCGCACCAAGCCGTGACCCTGCGCGGTGCGGCGTGCCGATCGCGGGCATGCCGCCGCCAACCTCGAAGGACCCCTGAATGATCAAGACCATCGGCGTCATCGGCGCCGGTCAAATGGGCAGCGGTATCGCCCACGTCTGTGCACTCGCCGGCCTCGACGTCAAGATGGCCGACCTGACCGGCGAGCGCCTGACCAAGGCGATCGACATCATCGGGCGCAACATCGCCCGCCAGGTCGCGCGCGGCAAGGTCTCCGAGAAAGACAAGTCGGCGGCGATGAAGCGCATCAGCACCGGCACCGACTACACCATGTTCAACGACTGCGACATGGTGATCGAGGCGGCGACCGAGGACGAGACGGTCAAGCGCGAGATCTTCAAGAAGCTGGTGCCCTTCCTCAACAAGGAGACGCTGCTCGCGACCAACACGTCGTCGATTTCGGTGACCCGCCTCGCGGCGACGACCGACCGTCCCGGCAAGTTCATGGGCATGCATTTCATGAACCCGGTGCCGATGATGGAGCTGGTCGAGCTGATCCGCGGCATCGCGACCGAGGAGAACACCTTCGCCTCGGTCCAGGAGCTGGCGCAGAGGCTCGGCAAGACCACGGCGGTGGCCGAGGATTTTCCCGCCTTCATCGTCAACCGCATCCTGCTGCCGATGATCAACGAGGCGGTCTACACGCTCTACGAAGGCGTCGGCTCGGTCGAATCGATCGACACGGCGATGAAGCTCGGCGCCAACCACCCGATGGGCCCGCTCGAGCTCGCCGACTTCATTGGCCTCGATACCTGTCTTGCCGTCATGCATGTGCTGCATGACGGGCTTGCCGACTCGAAGTACCGGCCCTGTCCGCTGCTGGTTAAATATGTCGAGGCCGGCTGGCTCGGGCGCAAGACCAAGCGCGGCTTCTACGACTACAGCAGCGACAAGCCCGTCCCCACGCGCTGACTCGGCGGAAATCATGGGCGCTGCCCCGACACGCAAGATCAACCTCGCACTGCAGGGCGGCGGCGCCCATGGCGCGTTCACCTGGGGCGTCCTCGATCGCCTGCTGGAAGACGAACGCCTCGAATTCGACGGCATCACCGGCACCAGTGCCGGCGCCATGAATGCCGCGGTCATGGCGCATGGGATGGCCAAGGCGGGCCGCGACGGCGGGCGCCGCGCGCTTGCCGAGTTCTGGCAGGCGATCGCCGCTAGGCCGGGGCTGACGACATTCGGGCTGCACCTCCCCGGTGCCGCGCTCGCCAGCTACGAGCTCGATCATTCGCCCGCCTTCGTGCTGTTCGATCTGATGGGCCGGCTGTTGACGCCGGAGCAGTTGAACCCCCTGGACATCAACCCGATTCGCCAGATCCTGCACGCGCAGATCGACTTCGAGCTGCTGCGCAGCCGCGCGCCGGTCAAGCTGTTCATCTGCGCGACCAATGTGCGCACCTGCCGCGTGCGCATCTTCGCGACGGAGGATCTCACTTGCGAGGCGCTGCTCGCCTCGGCCTGCCTGCCGTTCCTGTTCAAGGCGATCGAGATCGACGGCGAACGCTATTGGGACGGCGGCTTCGTCGGCAACCCGTGTATCTTCCCGCTCTACCGCCGCACCGAGGCGAACGACGTCGTCATCGTTCAGGTCACGCCCATCGAGCGCGCCGATCCACTGTCCACGTCGCGCGACATCATCAACCGCGTCAACGAGATCAGCTTCAATTCCTCGTTCATGCTGGAGATGCGCTCGATCGCCTTCGTCCAGCGCCTGCTCGCCAAGGAGCACATCAGCGAAACGGACTACCAGCGCATTCACGTCCACACGATCGAGGCCGAGGACAAGCTGCGCGAGCTTGGTGCCACGAGCAAGCTCAACAACGACTGGGACTTCCTCACCTATCTGCGCGATCTTGGCCGCGCGACCGCCGACGCGTGGCTGAAGGCGAATTTCGAGGCACTCGGCCAGCGCTCGTCGGTCGATATTTCTGCGCGGTATCTTTAGTTCCCGACGTTATCCATCCGCCTGATGCTCCTTTGCGCGCGAGGGATCGGCCAGCGCCCGACGACCGGTCCGCCATCACCACGAGTGGTTGAACGCCGATAGCGCCTGCACGCGGTCAAACGGGTGACTGTTAACCATTTATTTTAGAGTCTAATCTAATATCCGGCCATCCGACCGGACGACTTGGCACGGTCGCGGCCGTAGCCGCGCCGATGCAAATGGTGCCAGCGGGACAGGCAATGGATTCGCTCCTACGCATCAAGTTGGTTGTCGCGCTGTTGG
>JACQAI010000312.1 GCA_016195115.1 Pseudomonadota bacterium | reverse complement strand
CAGGGCGACCGCCTTGCGTAGCGTGCGCGGCTCGGCGAGCTCGAACGGGATCATGCGATTGCCCGCGCGGCGCCGGGCGTGAAGGCGGCGCGCAGCCGCTCGGTGAACTGGCGCTCCATGTCCTTGGCCTTGGCGGCCAGCACCGGCCGGCCGAGGCTGCCGAGTTTGCCGGTCAGCGCGACCGAGAGGGCGTAATGGATCGTGGTGTCGTCGCCGGCCTCGGTCAGGGTCGTGGTCGAGGTCGCGGCGAGCCGGCCGACCACGCCGAGCGGCGTGCCCTCGAGCCTGGCCTCGATGAGCGCCGGCGGTTCCGCGCGGGTGACTTCGACCGCCACGTCGAACCGGAACGTCATGTAGGCGAGCTTGGTCTCGAAGCGGGCGCGGTAATGGGTCGCGTCCTGCTCGGCCAGATCGCGCACGCCGTCGATGCACGAGGCGAAGAACCGCGCGTCGCGCACCGCCTCGAACACCGCCTGGCGCGGCGCCCGCACCGTGATGTCGCCGGAGAGATTCATCGGGCGAACGGTGGGGTGTCGGCCGTCGCCCCGTCAAACGATTTTACCGCCCCTGCTCAACTCTCTGAGCTTGAAGCGCTGGATCTTGCCGGTGGTGGTCTTGGGCAGCTCGGCGATGAATTCGATCTCGCGCGGATATTGGTGGGCGCCGACCAGCCGGCGCACCGTCGCGGCGATCTCGTCGGCGAGGCCGTCGCGCGGCGTGTCGCCGGGGCGCAGCACCACGAATGCCTTGACGATGTGGCCGCGCAGCGCATCGGGCTTGCCGACCACCGCGGCTTCGGCGACCGCAGGATGGGTCAGGATTGCGCTCTCGACCTCAAACGGTCCGATGCGGTAGCCCGCGCTCTTGATCACGTCGTCGTTGCGGCCCTCGAACCACAGATAGTTATCCGTATCCCGACGTCCGAGATCGCCGGTGACGATCCAGGCGCCGCGCCGGAAACCCGGCGCGCCCGGCGTCGCACGCCAATAGTCGAGCGCGTAGGTGCCGTCCGAATCGGGCGCCACCGCCATCAGGCCGACCGTGGCAGTTCGGCGCCGGCGTCGTCGACCACCGCGACGCGGTGGCCGGGTAGGGGGCGCCCCATCGAGCCCGGCTTGACCGTCATGCTCGACGCCCCGAGGTTGCCGGCCGGCAGGCCCTGTTCGCTCGAGCCGAACTGGTCCATCACCGTGACGCCCCAGACGTCGCGGAAGAAGCGCACGACCTCGGCGTTGAGCGGCTCGCCGCAGCTCGACGCGCGCCGCATCGGGATGTCGAACGCGCGCACGCGCTCGGCGCCGAGCGCCATGATGCCGCGCAGCAAGGTCGGCACGGTCGCGAGATTGGTGACGTGCCGCGCCGCCATGAAGCCGAGCGCGGTCTCGGCCGTCGGCAGGGCTTCCCAGACCGTCACCGGCACACCCATCGCCAGTGCCGCCGCATAGCACACCAGGCCGTAGCCCCAGCCCGGGTCGCCGGTCGGCCAGAACACGTCGTCGGTCTGCAGGTCGGCGCCGTAGTGCATCGCTGGCCAGATCGCCGCGACCAGGTTGGTCGCGATCACCACGCCCTTGGGCGGGCCGGTCGAGCCCGAGGTGTAGATCAGCGCCGCGGGATCGTCGCGCCGACACGGCACGAGGCGCGCCGTCGGGGCCTGATCGCGCAGGGCGGCGGCGTAGTCGACGTCGCCCGGGACATTGACGGCGCCGACCGTCAGCACGATCGGTGCGTGCGGAGAGGGGCTCGCGATCTTGTCGCGTAAGGCCGCATGCGTGCACACCACGCGCGCGCCGCTGTCGTTGATGCGGTGGCGGATCGCCTCGGCGCCAAAGCCGGCAAAGATCGGCACGTAGACCGCGCCGGCCTTCCAGGTGCCGAGCAGGATCACGACGGTCTCGACCAGGCGCGGCATGATCACGGCGACGCGGTCGCCCTTTTGGACCCCGACGCTGGCGAGCCAGTTGGCAAATCGATCGGTGTCGCGCGCGAGCTCGCGATAGGTCACGGTGCGGCGCAGGCCGAAGTCGCGCCCCGGTTTGGGCGCGACCTCGGCGACCTCCATCTCGGAGCGGATGTGGTCGCCGATCAGCACCGGCTTGAGGAAGCGGCAGTCCTGGGCCACGAAGGCGATGATCGCATCCTCGACGTGGCGCGTCAGGGATGTGGCGCCGAGCGCGGTGTGCGCCATCAGGAGCAGGCCGTGGGCGACCGGTTTGCCGAAGCGCGTCTGCTTGGCGTACTCCGCGTCGTAGTGGATCGGGTGGTCGTCGCCGGTCAGCTTGGCGAAGCCGAGGAAGTCCTCCTGGGTGACGACTTTCGACACGCCCGGGAACACCGTCCCGACCGTCATGTCGTCGAGCCACCATTGCTCCGCGCGCGCCATCTCTATTGCGGGCCGACCATGCGGATCGACCGGCCTTGGCTGACGAACGAATAGCTGAAGTTGCCGGATGCGCTGATCATCACGGTCTCGATCACCGGCTCGGCGATCGCGCCGGCCGCTGCCCAGCCGACCACGAAGTTGGCGCCGGTGCCGCCGCGCGTGTCGTCCTTGGCGACGAAGATCTCGACGGTGCCGAACGGCCGCAGCGCCACCGGACTGGCGAGGAACTTCTCCACCAGTTTGCCGGCGGTGTCGAAATAGTCGATGCGGTCGAGCACCAGCGGGTTGTCCTCCGAGGCGTTCTGGATGCTGAGCGTGACCGCGAAGTCGAGCATTGCCTTGCCGCTGCCGGTGCGCAGCGCCGAGTAGGCCGGCACGTAGACCAGGCCCTTGTTGGTCAGCGCCGCCGCCGGCAGCGAGGTCAGCGAGGTGGCGAACGCCGCCAGCGGATTGTCCGCGGCGGGGCGCTGCGCCGGGGCCGGCGCGCTCGACGCCAGCACGAGGAGCGCCACGACGGCGGCGATCTTGAAGCTCGGCGGCGGCATGGTGGCTCCCGGTGGCGGCGCGATGGCGGCAAGCCTAGCTCCCTTGACGGATGCTCGGCAAACGCTCAGACATGAGGGCGGTCGTGACCCCAGCGGGACGGCGCGCGATGTTCTCGAAGCTCAAGGCGGCATTCGGCCGATTGGCCGGCGGCGGTGGCGCTCAGGCGGAGGCGGCGGTGGCCGCCGAGGCCGTCGAGTACAAGGGCTATCGCATCGTGCCGGCGCCCTACAAGTCCAGCGGCCAGTACCAGACCGCGGGCACGATCGAGAAGGATTTTCCCGACGGCCCGAAGTCCCATCGCTTCATCCGCGCCGAGACCCACCCGAGCCTCGACGACGCCATCGGCTTCGCGACCACCAAGGCCAAGCAGATCATCGACCAGCAGGGCGACCGCCTGTTCAGCTGAGGAGCGCCGCTCCGGCGGCTGCAGTCTAACGCGGTCCTCGTCTGCCCCTTACTCTCGTCATTGCGAGCGAAGCGAAGCAATCCAGACCGCCCGATGGATTGCGCTCCTCGCAATGACGGCTGAAAAGATGCTCCGAGGATTTAAATATCCAGCTCGACCACCACCGGCACGTGGTCGCTGAGGCCGCGGCCGCACCAGTCGTCGAAGGTCCCGATGCTGAACGCGCGCACGCGCGCCAGCCAGGGCTGCGGCAGGAAGATGTAGTCGATGTGGTAGGTCGGGCCGTCGCGCGTGCGATCGCGCCAGTACAACGTCGGCACGGTTTCGGCGCCCTGGGCCTCGCCGCGCAGCGCGTGGTAGGCGCTGACCAAGCCGTGGCGCTCGAGGATCGCGACGGTGGTGCCGTGATTGATGCGCCAGCCGGGGCGATGCCAGATGACGTTGTTGTTGAGATCGCCGGCGACGATCGCCGGGCGCTCGCCGAGGAAGCGGGCGTATTTCGTCAGGGCGCGGCGCAACGGCCCAAGTCGGTGCTTGCGGATGCCGCCGTCGCTGGCGTTCTGCGCCCATACCGCCAGCAGGTTGAACTCGGCCGGCCCGCTGACGTGGACCGGCGCGATGTGGCGCAAGGTCGGCTGGAACGGCGCGGCCAGGCGCACCGCGTAGCCGTTGAACGCGAGCACGGCCAGACCCTTGTGCGGATTGTCGCCCACCCACACCGGCGCGCTGCTGCAGCCGGCGAGCGCGCCGAGCAGCGCCAGGCGCGCCGGCGCGGCGCACTCCGAGACCACGGCGATGTCGGGCTCGAGACGCCGCAGCGCCGCGAGCTTGCGGTGCAGCGCCATGTTGCAGTTCCACGCGACCAGCCGCATGCCGAGCGTCCCCCGCGCACACTTTAGCCGCGCGCTGCTGACACCGTGGAGTCAGGAGCGTGGTCGGCGCCGGCTCAGTGGAAGTGCGGCTGGACCTCTTGACAGAGCAGGCGTAGCGCGGTCATCACGCCCGCGTGCGGGATCTGACCGCCGCAATTGAGCTCGGTCAGGATGCCGTCGAGCCCGAGCTCGTCGCGCAACGCCGTCAGCTGCTTGATCACGCTGTCCGGCGAGCCGGCGACCAGGTTGCAGCCCAGCCCCTCCTCATAGTTCAGGGTCAGCAGACGCTCGGCGTGCCCGGCGCGCGCGATCGCCGCGGGCTCGCCGGTCTTGACGGCGGCGTCCTTCAGGAGCTGCGCATGGTTCTTGTAGAACTGCAGGATGCTCGCTTCGGACTCCGCGCGCGCCTGCGCATCGGTCGCCGCGACGTAGGTCGGCACGCGCAGAAAGATCTGCCCCTTGCCCTTGTGCCCGGCCGCCGCCCAGGCGGCGTGATACTCCGCGATCTCGGGCCCGAGATCCTGGAACGTGCCCGAGCGCACGGCGACGAAGATCGGATGCCCGGCCGTGCCGTTGGTCGGGAAGGTATCCGGGCTGGTCGCCGCGACGCGCAGCTCCGGCCACGGCTGCTGATAGGGCCGCGGCGTCGCCGCGACGTCCTCGAAGCGGTGGAACTTGCCGGCGTAGGAGAAGCGCGGCTCGGTCCACGCCCGTTTCATGATGTCGAGCGCTTCGGTGAAGCGCTCCTTGCTCTCCGAATAGGGGATGCCGTAGGCGTTGTAGGTGCGCGGGAAGCCGCTGCGGCCGACGCCCATGATCAGGCGGCCGCGGCTCAGCTGGTCTACCGTCGCGGCTTCTTCGGCCAGACGCAGCGGATGCGCCAGCGGCAACACCTGGACCGCGATGCCGATCTTCATGCGCTCGGTGCGCGCGGCGATCGCGGCGGCCAGACCGAGCGGGAACGACAGCACCGAGCGCCGCGGATTGAAGTGCAGCTCGGCCAACCACATGGCATCGAGGCCCCACGTCTCGGCCGCGTCGACCTGCTCCATGGCCAGTTGGAAGCACTCGGTGTCGGACCGCCCCGGCAGCGCCGGAAACTCGTGGAACATGCCGAATTCCATGCGTCCTCCTGCCGCGCATGGGGCGGGCGGATCGGTGATCGCCCGATAAAGGGCAATGATAGCCGCGGACCGCTTCGGACGGGAAGGGGCGCGAGTCTATACTCGCATGCGCATGCCCGCGATCACGATCCGCCCGATCACCCTGCCGCTGGCCGGCTTCGCCGACTTGGCGGCCGAAGCCCGCGGCCAGGGCCGCGACTTCGTCGACCGGATGGACACGGAGTGGCGCGACGGTAGCAACCGTTTCGACGCCGCCGGCGAGGTGCTGTTCGGCGCCTTCGACGGCGAGCGGCTGGTCGGGGTCGGCGGCCTCAATCGCGATCCCTACGTCGCGGCGCCGCGCATCGGGCGACTGCGCCATCTTTACGTGCTCACGGCGTGGCGCCGGGGCGCCGCCGGCGGCGCGCTCGTCCGCGCGGTCGTCGAGGCGGCGCGCGGCGGCTTCGATTGCGTGCGCCTGCGCACCAGCGCCCCGGCCGCCGTGCGGCTCTACGAGGCGCTCGGGTTCGCGCCGGTCGACGATCCAACGGCGACCCACATCCTGATGCTGGGCGACTGAGCGGTCAGCGCGCCGGTCGGTTGGCCGATGCTGCCGCGGGCGCCGCGTCGATCAGCTGGGCGGTGACGACCGCCTTGACCAGCGGCAGGTTGGCGGCCCGCCAGGCCTCGATGCCGCCGCGATACCAGTAGACGTTGGTGTAACCGGCACCGATCGCGCGCAGCGCCGCGTTGTGCGACAGCCAGCACCGGCTCGACAGACAGAAGAAGACGATCGCGGTGTCGCGCTTCGGCACGGCGCCGGCGAGCAAGGCCTGCATGAGCTCGGTCAATGCGGCTTCCTGCTCGAGGCCGTGGATGCCGGCGGCGCGCCACCACCAGCTCGTCGGCAAGGTGTTGTGGCGCTCATTGGCGTCGAGCACGTCGATCAGCACCGGCGGGCTCGCGCCCTTGAGCAGCGCGACCAGCTCGACCGTCGTGATCGTCTTGGCGCGGTCCATGCTCCGCGGTGTCTCGGCGTGGTACTTCCCTTGGCGGATCTCGCTGGTGCGCGGGATGCCGAAATCGCGCTCTTCCTCGGCGTAAGGCGGCGAGGCGAGCGACGCCGCGCGCACCTTGGACATTGCGGTCTCCGACGCCGCGTCGAACGCCGCGTACTCCGGCTCGACCACGGTGTCGTCGACCATGTAGGCGCGGCACGGCGCCTTGGCGGCGCGGTTGCAGTGCCAGATCGCGCCGAGCATGCCGCTGAACGGGGTCTCGCGCGACCACGCGGCGCCGAACCGGCCATTCGTCGCCATCGCGAAGGCCTTGTGGGTCTTGGCCTTCTGAAATTTTTCGAAATCCGGCATCCCGCGCTCCGACAGGCCGCGCGGCGGCGCGACTGCCGAGGGCGCGGCCGCCGGCGCGACAACGGCGGGGCGGGTCGCCGCGACATCGGGCTTGGCGGGCGCCGCCGCGACTTGGCCACGCTTCAGCTCGTCGATCATGACGCGCGCGGTGCCCGCGAAGGTGCCTTGCGGAAACTGGTCGAGGTAGGTCTGCAGCAACGCCGGGTTGCGGCTGTCCTTGACCGACGTCCACAGCACGATCTCGCGGTCGGCCGACGGCGCGGTTGCCGCCGTGGCCGGGGTGACCGCAGCGCCTTGGCCGGCGAAATAGAAGTCGCCGGTCAGCGACGACGACTCCCACGGCGTCTGGTTGCCGGCCGACTTGGCGACGACGTTGGCGCGCGTGCGCTTGAACACGTCCTCGACCTTGGCGCCCGGCGCATCCATCGCGGTCAGCAGCTCGGCGGTGTAGAGGCCGTTGTCGCCGCTGCCGTCGGCCGCGACCTTGCCGGGCGAGGTCGCGTACGCGATCAGGGTGCCGGTCGGCGCCTCGATCGAGGCGAGGCCGCCGGCGACGCTGCGAAAGCGCCGCTCGAACGGATTGTTGCGACAGGCATCCAGGATCACGAGGTTGACCCGGCTCTTGGCCATCGACATCTGGTCGATCACCGCGTCGACGTCGACGGCCTCGAGCCGCACCGTCTGCTCGACGGTGATCTCGGCATCGACCGGCATCAGGTAGTTGCGGCCGTTCACCTGCATGCCGTGGCCGGCGTAGTAGAACAGGCTGATCGCGTCGGCCCCGAGCTTGGCGCTGAACTGGCCGATCGCGCGCTGCATCTGTTTCTGGGTGCCGTTCTCGAGCGCGACCACGTCGAAGCCGAGCTTTTTCAGCTTGGCGCTCATGGCGCGGGCGTCGTTGACCGGGTTGGCGAGCGCGCCGCCGGCCTGGTAGGCGCCGTTGCCGATCACCAGGGCGACCCGCCGGTCGCTGGCCGTGCCCGGGCTCTGCGCCAGCGCGGGCGGGGCAGCCAGGGCCAGGACGAGCGCGCCGACGGCGAGCGCGCGAGCCAGGCCGGGTAGCCGGCAAGGGGGCGCAAGCATGGGTCAAGCCTCCGGCGACGTTGGAGCGAATTCTGCCACGGCCAGTGGCCAGGTGGTATGGCCCCGATCACAGCGATCGCGGCGCTCGGCCCCGACCGTTTTGCCGGCTGGCACGAGCCTGGAGGATTCGTATAAAATCCTCGGCACCATGGAAAAACGCCGCCACGTCAGACGCACGCTGTTCGAGCCCGCCAGCATCCTGCTCGGTTCGGCGACCTCGGAGTTTCCGCCCGGCGTCGTGTTCGCGCAGACCGTGGACGTGTCCGCCGGCGGCGCCGCCCTGCGCACGCCGAAGCTGTTCAGCGCCACCGCCGGCGACGTCTTCCACGTCACCAGCTTTCACATCGGCGACACGCGCCCGGCGCGCGTCGTCTACGCCGCCGACCGTCTGCTGCGCCTGGTGTTCGCCGAGACGCTGTAACGGCACGGCGCGATAGCGCGCTTTTCAAACCAGAAGGAGACGATGAATGGTGGCGATGCGCTTCGCTGTCCTGACGTTGCTTGCGGTGTTCACCGCGGCGCTGGCCGCCGACGCGACGGCCCAGCAGCGGCCGACCGATGAGCAACGGATCCAGCAGCTCGACCGCGACTGGGTCGCCAAGGTCGCCGCCAAGGACCTCGCCGGGGTCGTCGCGTTCTACGCCAAGGATGGCGTCCTGATGGCGCCCGGCGGGCCGCCCGCCGAGGGCACCGCGGCCATCACCGAGGGCTGGCGCGGCATCTTGGGACTGCCCAACGGCAGCCTCACCTTCGCGCCGACCCGCGTCACGATCGCCAAGTCGGCCGACCTCGCCTACGAGACCGGCACCTACAGCCTGGCGTTCGACGGCGCCAAGGGCCGCGTCCAGGACCAGGGCAAATACGTCGTGGTGTGGAAGAAGGAAGCCGGCCAGTGGAAGGCCGCCGCCGACATCTTCAACACCAACCTGCCGGCGCAATGACCGGGAGTTGCGGACGCGTTCGGTAATTCGTGACGTATTCGCGGCAAGCTATGAGCCAAGGCCGTCCGCGGGAAATTAGTGCCAGCTTCTTCACCTTGGCTGTCATCGTCGACCAACGCTACCCGGCCTGACACGCCGCTGATCGCGCCGCTCGGCCAGGAAGCCGTCGTCGGCGCCGTGCTGCTGGCAAGCCAGCCGCTCGATCAGCTCGCACAGCTCGCGCCGGAAGCCGCGGTGCCGTCCGGCGCCGATCCCGCAGCCGCGCCGGCGTCGGATGGCGAGACCAAGCCGGTGGGCGACGGGCTCGACGCACCTGCGACCGCAGGCGAGATCCCGCCAGTGGATGGCCAACTGCCGGATGGGTCGGCAACCTCCTACACCGGACACATCCCTGTCACCTTGTCAGTTTTCGCTTCGGGTATGCAGGGGTTCGCAACCGACGCCCTGGGCGCGTCGCTGGGCAGCAAGATCATTCCGATCAGCGCCTTTCAATATGATTCGACGCCCGTCCACTCGCAGTTCCACGCCATACCGCAAGACCACAATCTGATCGGGGTGACTGCGTCCGCGGCTCGATCGAGCGCGACCGCAACGACGGATCATGGCCAAGCGGATCATGGCCAAGCGAGTCATGGCTCTGGCGTTGGGAGCGTCTTGTTGACTTTGACGGGCGGCGGAACCGACACCCTGAGCCTCGACACCGGCACAATCAGCATCTCGATTGCGAGTCTCGACTCGATCTTTGGTAGTGCGGGCAACGACACGGTTGTGATGACCACGCCTGTGAGCGGCGCGAAGATCGACTTAGCCGGCGGTACCGACACCTTGACCCTTGCGAACGGCACAAACAGCCTTAACATCGCGAATGTCGAGTCGATCGTGGGCGGCACGGGCGCCGACACGCTGGTTCTGATCGATGCCGGCGGTCACACCGTGACGGGCGGCGGCAGCGGAGACTCGATCACCAGCGGCGGTGGCGCCGACGTCTTCAAATATGCGGCGTCCAGTGACTCGTTCACCAATGCAGTGGCCGCCGCCGACGCGCACACGGACCAGATCGCAAACTTCAACGACAGCGGCCCCGCAGCGAAGATCGACCTCACAGGCTTGGCCGGCGCGGGAACGGAGAGCTTCGCGGGCGCAAAGGCCGGCGCCACGTTCGCCCTCGCCTTCGCG
>JACQAI010000311.1 GCA_016195115.1 Pseudomonadota bacterium | reverse complement strand
CCGTCCGCCGCCGACAAGGTCCAGTGGCAGAAGGTCGGCGAAGGGCTGTGGCAGACCGCGAAGATCGACCCCGCCGTCGTGCAGGCGATGACGGCGCTGCGCTGACGCCGATCAAGACAGTGCTGCTGCGCCCGTTGGCTCTGCTGGAACGCGTCTGCGCGCTGGCCAGCGTCGGCTTCACATGCCTCATCATCCTGGTGCTCTCGGCGCAGATCTTCTGCCGCTATGTCCTGAACGCGTCGCTGGTGTGGTCGGAGGAGGTCGCCACCTGGTGCATGGTCTGGGTGGTCTACGCCGGATCGGCGATCTTGATGCGCAACTGGCAGCACGTCCACATCCCGATCTTCATCCGGTTGCTGCCGCTGCCGCTGCGCCCGCCGATCATCATCCTGGCCAAGACCATGACGATGGGCTGCGCGGCGCTGATCACCTACTACGGCGTGATCATGTTCAACGGCACCTTCCACATCGTGTCGCAGACGACCGGCATCTCGACCGGCTGGATCAAGCTGGCGGTGCCGCTCGGCATGGGCGCGATGGCGCTGTTCGCCGGCGCTGGGGTCGCCGAGGACCTGCGTCGCTGGATCGCCGGCGATATGGCCGCGTTCGAGCGCTACGGCACCATCGAGGTCGGCGACGCGCCGCCGGTGGCCACGGCGCCGCTCGACCCGCCCATTGCGCGGCACCGCTGAGCCGGCGATGGAGCTGATCGCCGTCTACCTGTTCATGCCGTTCGTCGCCCTGCTCGTGCTCGGCGTGCCGGTCGCGTTCAGCCTGGGGCTGGCTTGCGTCGGCTTCCTGGTGTTCTCGGGCACGCGCATCCCGATGATCGTGCTGGCGACCGAGATGTACGGCTCGATAGATTCCTTCACCCTGCTGGCGCTGCCGACCTTCGTGCTGTCGGGCGAGCTGCTCAACCGCTGCGACCTGACCGACAAGCTGGTCGTGATGGCGCGCCAGCTGGTTGGCTGGATGCGCGGCGGTCTGGCCCACGTCACCGTGGTTGCGAGCATGTTCTTCGCCGGGATCAACGGCTCGGCGCTGGCCGACGCCGCGTCGATCGGGCCGATCATGATTCCCAGCATGATCAAGGAGAAGTACCCGCGCGACTTCGCCGCAGCGGTGGTCGCGGCGGCCTCGATCATCGGCCCGATCATCCCGCCGAGCATTCCGCTGGTGATCATCGGCGGCCAGCTGCAGATCTCGATCGGCGGCCTGCTGGTCGGTGGGGTGATCCCCGGCATCCTGATCGGCAGCATGCTGATGGGCGTGTGCTACGTCATCGCGCGCTGGAAGCGCTACGGCGAGGTGCAGCCGTTCGAGGGCTTCGGGCCGTTGCTACGAAGTGGATTCACCGCGGGGCCGGCGCTCCTGATCCCGTTCCTGATCCTCGGCGGCATGATGTTCGGCATCTTCTCGCCGACCGAGGCCGGTACCGTAACGGTGCTCTACACCATCGCGATCGGCACACTATTCTACCGCACCTTGACCTGGCGGAAGCTGTGGGCCTCGCTGTCGGCGACCGCCGGCGTCACCGCCGCCTCGCTCCTGATCGTCGCCGCCGCGGTGATGTTCGGCCACATCGTTACCTTCTATCAGATGCCTCAGGCGCTGCTCGCCCTGATGATGTCGCTGACCACCGACTGGTTCGGGCTCCTGATGCTGGTGATCGCGCTATTCATCGCGGTCGGCATGTTCATGGACCCGGTCGCCAACATGATCATCCTGGGGCCGCTGCTCTACCCGATCTGCGTCAACGGCCTCGGCATGCATCCGATCCAGTACGGCATGTTCCTGATGATCGGGCTGCTGCTCGGCATCCTGCATCCGCCGATCGGCCTGATCCTGTTCGTGGTTGCACCGATCGCCAAGGTGACGATCGAGCGGCTGTCGATCACCGTGCTGCCGTTCCTGATCCTCGAGCTCTGCTTCCTCGTGATGATCGGCGTGTTCCCGGAGATCACCCTGTTCCTGCCGCGGCTCGCGGGCTTCGTGACATGACTAGGCGTGGCGTCGTCGCTCTGCTGGCCGCGCTCGTCCTCGGCGCCGCCGCGGCGTCCGCCGCCGAGCCGCTGCGCATCCGCATCGCGCGGGCGCCGGGTTTGGCCTTCATGCCGATCTACGTCGTCCAGCACGAGCGCCTGATCGAGCGACGCCTGGCCGCCGCCGGCATCACGGACACGGCCATCGAGTATCGCGAGGTGATCAGCGGCAACGACATGAATGCGGCGTTGCTTGCCGGCGACCTCGACATCGCCTGCGGCGGCGTGCCGCCGTTCCTGATCCTGTGGGCGCGCGCGCTCGGCACGCCGCAGGAGGTCAGGGCGATCGCGGCGGTCAGCGCGCTGCAGTCGGTGCTGCTGACGCGCTCGCCGACGGTCAACACGATCCGCGACTTCACCGAGCGTGATCGCATCGCGGTCGCCGCGGTGCGCGCCAGCCAGGTCGCGATCCTGTTGCAAATGGCGGCGGTCCAGACCTTCGGCGAGGGCCAGCACGCGAAGCTCGATGCCCTGACCGTGTCGCTGCCGCAGCCCGAGTCGCTGACCGCGCTGCTGTCGGGCCGCACCGAGATCACCGCCCACTTCACGGTGCCGCCGTACTCCTACCTGGAGGCGAAGGCGCCCGGCATCCGCGCCGTGCTGCGCTCGCGCGACGTCCTGGGCGGCGTCGGCACCGTGATCGTCGGCTACGCGACCGCGCGCTTGCGCGCCCGCCACCCGGCGGTCGTGCCGGCGCTGCTCGGCGCGCTCGAGGATGCCGGGCGGCTGATCCGCGACGATCCCGAGCGCGCGGCGGCGGTTTATCTCGCGATGGCCAAGGAGCCGATCAGCGCGGCCGAGCTCGCGACGCTGTTGCGCGATCCCGATCTCAGCTATGACGTGGCCCCGGCCGCGACCGGAAAATTCTCCGACTTCATGTTCAAGATCGGGTCGGTGCCGCGCCGTCCCGAGCGCTGGCAGGACCTGTTCTTCCCCGAGGCGCACGGCCTGCCCGGGAGCTGAGAGGCCGAGGAGGAAAGCGTGGACTCAACAACCCAACGCGTCGTCGATTTCGCTGCGCGCCTGAGCTGGAGCGACTTGCCTGAGACGGCGGTCCATGCGGCCAAGGCGCGGCTGCTGGACTCCATCGGTGTGGCGCTCGCCGCGTTCGGCGCGCCGCCGGCGCGCATCGCGCGCTCGGTCGCGCCGCACACCACAGACGCCTGGAGCGCGCGCATCTGGGGCAGCGGCCAGCGCACGACGCCCGACATGGCGGCGTTCGTCAACGGCACGATGGTGCGCTATCTCGACCTCAACGACGCCTGGCGTACGCTCGACGCCGCGCACCCGTCGGACAATCTGCCCGGGATCCTGGCCGTTACCGAGGCGCTCGGCGGCTCGGGCCGCGACTTTATCCTGGCGCTGGCGATCTCCTACGAGATCCAGTGCCGCTTCACCGATACGGTGCCGTTCAACGACGCCGGCTACGACCAGCCGTTGGTCGGCGCGATGGCATGCGCGCTCGCGGCCGGCAAGCTGCTCGGGCTGACACCGGAGCAATTGGGCCACGCCGTGGCGCTTGCAGTCGTGCCGCATCTGCCGACCTACCAGACCCGCGCCGGCGAGCTGTCGATGTGGAAGGGGTGCGCCGGACCCAACGGCGCACGGCACGGCATCTTTGCGGCGCGCCTCGCCCAGGCCGGCTTGGCCGGACCCTACGACGCCTTCGAAGGCGTGTTCGGCGTCTGGAAGCAGACCCTGGGCAAGCCCGGCACGTTCACCTTGCCGCAGCCGGGCAAGGACAAGGCGCGCGCGCTGCAGCAGACCAACATCAAGACGTACGCGGTTCGCGACTCCTGCCAGCTGCCGATCGCCACCGCGATCGACCTGCGCGCCAAGATCGGCGCGGCGGCGATCGCGTCGCTGCGCGTCGACACCTACAAGTCGGCGCATCTCGGTGCGGTCGCCGACAAGGAACTGTGGCGGCCGATGACCCGCGAGACCGCCGACCACTCGATGCCGTTTTCGATCGCGGCGGCGCTGCTCGACGGCGACGTCACGCCGGCGACGTTTGAGGACGGCCGCTTCCGCGATCAGGACGTGATCGACCTGATCGCCAAGATGACGATCGACATCAATCCCGAGTTCTCGAAGCAGACGCCGCAGATCCGCAGCTGCCGCATCACCGCGGTCGGGCAGGACGGCAAGGAGGCGGTGGCGCTGCGCAGCATCACATTGGCCGACATCGAGGCCGGCATGCCGGACCGCGACGTCGAGGCCAAGTTCGAGCGCTTGACGCGGCCCCATCTCGCCCAGGACGCGCGCCGCAAGGTGATCGACGGCGCGTGGGCGCTCGACACCCAGTCGGACATTCGGCGGGTCGTCGACCTGACCCTGCTGTGAGCGACGCGGCGATGCAGCGCCCGGTCGACGCCGACGCGACCCGCCTGGTCGACACCCTGGCGACGGGCGGCGTCGCGCTGTTCCAAGTCGACGTCGGCTACGCCATCGTCGGCAACCACGAGGCCGCGATCGAGCGCATCTTCGCGGCCAAGCAGCGCAGCTACGACAAGCCGTGCGGCATGTTCTCGAGCTGGCAGATGGTCCAGGAGCTGTCGACCCTGGGTGCGCGCGAGCGCGACATGGTCGACACGGTGATCCACCGCTACGACCTGCCGCTGTCGATCGTCACGCCGTACCGGGTCGACCACGCGTTCTTCAAGGACCTGACCCCGACCGCGCGGCAGCGTTCGTCGCGCGCCGGCACCATCGACATGTTGTTGAACGCCGGCGCGCTGCACGACGCCATCGCGCGCGAGAGTTTTGCGCGCAGAATTCCGGTGCTCGGCTCGTCGGCCAACCAGTCGCTGAGCGGCAGCAAGTACAAGCTGATGGACGTCGAGGCGCCAGTGCGCGCCGCCGCCGACCTGGTGCTCGACTACGGCCCGACCAAGTATTCGCATCCCGACGGCATGGGGAGCTCGATCATCGAGCTGCCGAGCGGGCGGCCGTTGCGCAAGGGCATCAAGTACGACGACATCTGCGACATCCTCGCCCGGCACTTTTCCGTCGACCCGCGCAAACTTGGATCGTCATTGCGAGGAGCGTAGCGACGAAGCAACCCAGGAGTCGCGCGACGGGTGCGCGGATCGAACAGCTCTGGGTTGCTTCGCTTCGCTCGCAATGACGGCGGGGGAAGCGCTAAAGTAGCAACCCCAGCTCGTGGCCTTCGAACACCGCCTCCAGGGCGGTGCGCGGCGCCAGGCAGTCGCCGATCACGCGGGGCGTGATGCCGGCGGCCTTGAGGGGGGTGAACAGGCCGTCGTCGGCAGCGCCGCGCTGCGCCGCGACCAGGCTGTCGAAGCCGCTCAGCCGCTCGACCTCGCCAGTCGAGACGTCCTCGACCGCCAGCACGCCGTTCTCCCAGCCGCGCACCCGGCGCAGCGAGGCGATGCGCACCGTGCGGTCGCGCAGACGCTTCGTTACCCCCAGATTGCTGTAGATGGTGGTGCGCCAGCCGAAGCCGCCGACCGGGGTGAACACCACCAGCTCCGGCACTGCGGCGGCGATGTGCTCGATCGCGCCGACCGAGCTCCATTCGCCGGTGGTGTCGTAGAACGCGACACGCCGGCCGAGCCGCGCCGGCGTCTCGAGCGCTTGTTCGATGGTGAGCGCGGTGCCGCCCTCGAACGTCATCGGCCGCGGCTGCGCGCCGGTTGCCAGCACGACGGTATCGACCCCGCGTGCGGCGATCGCCTGGGCGTCCAGCGCGACGCCGGTCTCGATCGCGACGCCGTTTTGGGCCCGCTCGACCAAGGTCACCGTGTGGCCGCGCGCCGCCGCCACCCAGGCGCATTGCAGGCCGGCGGGGCCGCCGCCGACCACCAGCACGCGCTTCGGCGCGGCAGCCGGTGCGTCGGAGGGCTCGGGCCACTCGCCCTCGCGGCCGGCGCGCGGGTTGACGAGGCAGGTGAGCCCCAGGTTCTTGTCGAGCATGCCGGCGCAGCCCTGGTTGCAGCCGATGCACGGGCGGATCTCGTCGATCCGGCCCTCGCGGGTCTTGCGCACCAGCTCGGGCTCGGCGAGGTGGGCGCGCGCCAGGCCGATCATGTCGGCGTCGCCGTCGGCCAGCGCCTGCTCGACCTCGCCGAGGCTGCGGAAGCGGCAGACCGCCAGCACCGGCACATCATGACCGGCTTGGCGCAACGCGGCGCGTGCCCGGTTCGCCAGATGTCGGAACGGCGTCGGCGGGAAGTTCATGTCGGCCATCTGGGTGGCGAGCGAATAGCTGCCGTGATAGGCCGAGTGCGAGACGTTGACGAAATCGATCGGCACCGCGGCGGCGATGCGCGGCAGCAGCCGGCACGCCATCGAGAGGTCGATGCCGCCAGGCAGGAACTCCTCGGCGCTGAATCGGATGCCGAGGCAGACGTCGGGCCCGACCAGATCGCGCAGCGCGCGCAGCACCATCAGCGGAAAACGCAGGCGGTTGTCGTCGGAGCCGCCATAGGCGTCGCTGCGTTGGTTCGAGGCCGGCGACAGGAACTGCTGCAGCAGGTGGCCGTGGCCGAAATGCAGCTCGAAGCCGTCGAAGCCGGCCTCGAGCAGGTTGCGGGTCGTTGCGACGTGGCCCTCGAGCACGGTCGCCATGTCGTCCTCGGTCATGGCGTGCGGCACCGCGCCGGTCGCCGACCACGGGATCGCCGACGCGCTCCACGACACCGTGCGCTCGGCGTCGCCGTCGACCTGGCGGCCGGCATGGAGAACCTGGCCCAGGATCTTGACACCTTCGGCCTGGACCGCGCGGGTGATGCGGCGGAACGGCTCGATGGCGCGCGGGTCGTAGCCCGTGACGCCCTGCGAGCGCGCGAGCGTGTTCTTCTGCACCCGGATGCCCTCGAAGATGATCATCGCAGCGCCGCCGCGAGCCCGCGCGCGGTGATAGTCGAGGTGGCGGTCGGAGGCGAGGTGATCGACGCCGTAGTTGGTGGTGTGCGCCGGCACGAAGACGCGGTGCGGCAGGTCCAGCCGGTTGAGCTGGATCGGCGCGAAGGTGCGCGTCAGCGCCTCGGCCATCTCAGCGCGGATGGCCCTCGATCTCGGCGGCCGGCGGCGAGTTGGCCGGATCGAGGCAGCGGGTCACGTAGCCGGGGAGCATCGGCCGCCACAGGCCCCACAGCCGCTTGAGCTCGGCGATCGGCGTGTCGTTGAAGTCGACCCGCAGGTCGATGAACGGGTAGGGCACGTTCGGTTGCGCGACCTTGACCGACGCCGAGCGCAGCGGGAACGCTTCGCCGCCGGCTGCGAGACCGCGCTCGAGTGCGGCGATCAGCCGGTCTGTCAGCGGCAGGTTGGGCGCCGACTGGTAGCCCGCGAGGATGGCGGGCACGACAAGCTCGTTGGCGAGGCCGTTGCCAACCGTGATGACGCCGCTGCCCGGCGCCTCGCCCTTGGCGTTGGTGCACTCGGCGCCGGTGTGGGCGGCAACGCCGCCTTTGAGGTCGACCACCGCAAGCTGGCGCCATGCCACGTGCGGGCTCGAGCCGACCATCTCGGCGATCGCCTGCGCCGCCGTGTTGCCGCGCTCCAGGCACTTGAGCCCAATCGCGCCCAGGCGCGGGTCGGAGCGCGCCTGCGACAGCACGACGCCGACGGCGGGCACGACGAACGCCGCGCGCCCGCCGGCCGCCATGCTCGAGGTTGTGAGCGCGCAACCGTACTCGCCGGTGCGCGGACACAAGGCGGCGATCGAGAAGGTCATCGGTGGGCTCCGTGGTTGACCGTCCAACCGTAGTCGGGCCGGCGCACCGATGCTATAGGGGAGGGATCGCCGAGCGGGGAGAGCGCGTTGGCAGCCAAGGGTGGCGCGCTGGTGCTGCGCCGACTGACCAAGCACTACCCGAACATGGCCGCGGTCGACGGCATCGATCTCGAGATCGCGGCGGGCGAGTTCCTGACCCTGTTGGGTCCGAGCGGCTCAGGCAAGACCACGACCCTGATGATGGTCGCGGGCTTCACGCCGCCGACCGCCGGCGACGTGCTGCTCGACGGAAGCTCGATCGCCGGCCTGGCGCCCGAGCGGCGCAACATCGGCGTCGTGTTCCAGAACTACGCCCTGTTCCCGCATATGAGCATCGCCGACAACATCGCCTTTCCGCTCAAGATGCGTGGCATGGCGCGCCCCGCGATCGCGGCCAAGGTGGAGGCCGCGCTCGGCTTGGTGCAGTTGAGCGGGCTCGGCGGCCGGCGGCCGCGCCAGCTCTCGGTCGGCCAGCAGCAGCGCGTCGCGCTGGCACGCGCGCTGGTGTTCGAGCCCGGCCTGCTCCTGATGGACGAGCCGCTCGGCGCACTCGACAAGAAGCTGCGCGAGGACATGCAGTTCGAGCTCAAGCGGCTGCACGGCGAGCTCGGCGTCACGATCGTCTACGTCACCCACGATCAGGAGGAAGCCCTCACGCTGTCCGACCGCATCGCGCTGATGAACGCCGGGCGGATCGAGCAGCTCGGCCGCGCCGAGGACCTCTACGAGCGACCGGTCAGCCGCTTCGTCGCCGAGTTCATCGGCGAGTCGAACCTGCTCGACGGCCGGGTCGAGGCCGGCTGGTTCACCACCCCGGACGGTATTCGTGCACCCGTGGCGGCGCGGGCCGACGGTGCCGTGCTCCTGATGCTGCGGCCCGAGAAGGTCGTGCTGGCGCCGGAGAGCGCCACTGACGGCCTCGCCGGCACGGTGAGCGAGCTGGTCTATGGCGGCGATTTCACGCGCTACCGGGTGGCGGTCGGCGCCGCGACCCTAACGGCCAAGATCGCCAACAGCCGCGCGCCGTTCCGCCCCGCGGTCGGTGCGTCGGTTCGCGTCTTGTGGCACCCCGGCGACGAATGCATCATTCCGAAGTGAGGCGAGGGGAGACGGTCATGGCGATCAAGCGGCGAGGGTTCCTGGCGGGTGTCGGCGCCGGCGCCGGCATGGCGGCGGTCGGCCCGTTCTTCCATGTCCGGCCGGCGCGCGCCGACAAGGGCGAGCTCGTGGTCGTCAGCTGGGGCGGCGACTACGACGACGCGCTGCGCGAGCTGGTCGGCGAGCCCTACGCCAAGGCGACCGGCATCAAGGTCAAGTTCGACACGCCGCCCGAGAACGCCAAGGTCAAGGCGATGGTCGAGGCCAAGAACGTCTCCTGGGACATCCTGCTGACCGACATCCCGGCGGTGCTGTCGCTGGCGAAGGACAAGCTGCTCGAGCCGCTCGACTACGGCGCGCTCGACAAGAAGCTGGTCGAGGCGATCCCGGCCGGGCTGCGCCATCCCTACGCGGTCGGCCAGCGCATCTACGCGTTCAACATCGTCTACAACACCAAGGCGTTCCCCAAGGGTAAGCATCCGACCACCTGGGCCGACGTGTGGGACGCCAAGAAATTCCCCGGCGGGCGCACCTTCAACTTCCGCGGCGGCATCGCGCCGCAGCTCGAGATCGCGTTGATCGCCGACGGCGTCGCGATGGACAAGGTCTATCCGCTCGACGTCGAGCGCGCCTGGAAGAGCATGGATCGCCTGAAGCCGATCGTCTCGAAGTGGTATGTCAGCCACGCCGAGGCGATCCAGCTGATTGCCGCCGGCGAGGCGGTGGTCGGCTGCACGATCGGGTCGCGGGCGACGTCCGCCCGCAAGGCCGGCGGCGCGGTCGACGTCGACTACAACCAGGGCAAGGTCTCGCCGGACAATTGGTGCCTGGTCAAGGACAGCGCCAACAAGAAGGTGGCGCTCGACTTCATCAACTTCGCGCTCGACCCCAAGCGCCAGGCCGAGGTGTCCAAGCGCGTGCCCTACGGTCCGAGCAACAAGGACGCGTTCGCGCACCTCACGCCCGCCGAGGCCGCCGACCTCAACACCGCGCCCGACAACATCAAGAAGCAGTTCTGGTGGGACGTCGCGTGGTGGGGCACGCCGGGCGCCGACGGCAAGACCGAGCGCGACCGCCAAGCCGAGCGCTACGCCCAGTGGATGGTCAAGGGCTGAGCTCCCCTCATCGTCATTGCGAGGAGCCCCCGGGTCGCGCCGAAGGCGCGCCCGAGGACAGGCTCCGCGACGAAGCAACCCAGGAGTCGCGCGACGGGCGCGGATCGAACAGCTCTGGGTTGCTTCGCTTCGCTCGCAATGACGGCCTAGCGTGATGCGCTACTGGCGCTCGCGCGAGGCGCTGCTGGTGCTGCCGGCGCTGGCGGTGTACGCGCTGCTCTATCTCTATCCGCTGTCGCGGCTCGGCGTGTGGAGCGTGTTCGATCCCGAGCCGACGCTCAAGAACTACCGCCAGTTGATCGCCGACCCGGTCTACGCCAAGGCGCTGCTCAACACGCTCGAGGTCAGCTTCTGGGTGACCGTGTGCGCGCTCGGGCTCGGCTATCCGCTCGCCTACCTGATGACCACGGTGTCGGCGCGCGCGCGCGTCTGGCTGATGGCGCTCATCATGGTGCCGTTCTGGACCAGCATCCTGGTGCGCAGCTTCGCCTGGGTCGTGATCCTCGGCACCAACGGCATCGTCAACAAGACGCTGATCGTGCTCGGGCTGATCGAGGCACCGGTGCGCCTGCTCTACAACCTGATCGGCGTCGAGATCGGCATGGTCCACGTGCTGCTGCCGTTCATGATCTTCCCGCTCTACGGCGTCATGACCCAGATCGATCCGGCGCTGCTGCGTGCCGGGCGCAGCCTGGGCGCGCCGCCGTGGCGCGCCTTCGTCCACATCTTCCTGCCCTTGAGCCTGCCCGGGGTCGCCGCCGGCTGCGTGCTCGTGTTCCTGATGGCGGTCGGCTTCTACATCACGCCGGCGCTGCTCGGCGGGCCGCAGCAGATCACGCTGGCGACCCTGATCGAGATGCAGGTCAGCGACATGCTCAACTGGGGCTTTGGCGCTACCCTGTCGGTGCTGCTGGTCGGCGCGGTGGCGACCTTGTTCGTGATCTTCACGGCCGCGCTCGGGCTCGACCGCCTGACCGGCACGGGGAAGGCCTAGATGCCGAGCGCGCGGTTGCCCCGGATCGTGCTGTGGCTGTTCTGCGGCCTGGTGATCGTGTTCCTGGTCGCGCCCATCCTCGTCATCGTGATCGCGTCGTTCAACGGCACGCCGTTCCTGCAATTTCCGCCGGCGAGCTGGTCGCTGCGCTGGTATGTGCGTTTCTTCGCCTCGGAGCGCTGGTACGAGGCGGCGCTGCTCAGCCTTCGGGTCGCGGTCGTCGTGACCATTGCGTCGACCGCGCTCGGCACCCTGGCGGCGATCGGGCTGGTGCGCGGTCGCACGCGCTTCCGCGCCGCGCTCGAGCTGTTCCTGGTGTCGCCGATGGTCGTGCCCGTGATCGTGATGGCGGTCGGGCTCTATTTCCTGCTGGCGCCGCTGCGCCTGACCGGCAGCGCCGCGGCGCTTGTCCTCGGCCACACCATCGTGGCGACCCCGATCGTGATCGTGATCGTCGCCGCGGCGCTGCGGCTGTCCGACGGTTCGCTCGAGCTGGCGGCGCGCAGCCTCGGCGCCACCTGGTGGCGCACCGTGCGCTACGTCACGGTGCCGCAGGTCGCACCGGCGATCGGCGCCGCCGCGGCGTTCGCGTTCCTGACCTCGTTCGACGAGGTCGTTCTGGCAGTGTTCCTCGGCGGCCCCGATGCCACCACCTTGCCCAAGCGCATGTGGGAGAGCATGCGCTTCGAGATCGATCCGACCCTGACCGCGATCTCGACCCTGCTGACGGTGGTCGCGACCGTCATCCTCGCCGCCGCCCAGCTCGCCCGGCGAGCGGAAGAAAGGTCTTAGCGCGGGGGACGCAGAGGGTTCGCGGAGGACGCTGAGGAAATCGAGCGCGCTACGCGCGCAATTCTTATCCTCCGCGACCTCTGCGCATCCTCCGCGACCTCTGCGCTAAAACCTTCCTACTGGAGGGAGGGGAGGCCCATGGCGGTGCCGAAGCGGCGGGCGCACTCTTGCGGCTCGCCGTACTTGCGGTGCACGGCGGTGTGCTGGACGCAGGCGAGCAACAGGCGATCGCGATCCCAGCCCTTGTTGTTGGCGTAATCCTCGAGCAGGCACTGGGCGATTTCCTGGTTGTGCGGATCGTTGCCGAGGCGCGTCGCGGCGAGCGCCAGGCGCTGCACCAGCGGCGCGCGATCGGCGCCGCTCGCCAGGTAGGCCTGGGTCCAGCCGAGGCCCTGCGGCCCGTCGAGCGCCAGTACCGCCTGCTCGAGGCGGTCGAGCTGCTGCGCCGAGGAGAGCTTGTCTGCGCCCGCCGGGGTCGCGACCTGCGGCGGCTTCAGATCGCCCATGTGCTTCTGATGGAACGCCGCCTGGTTGAGGTAGCTCGACACCAGGTAGAGCAGCTTGATGCGCTGCGGGTGCTCGAAATTGTCGAAGAACCAGCCCAGCGTGTTGCAGTACTCGTAGCAATGCTGGGATAGCGAAAAATTGGTGCTGATCGAAGTCTCGAGCACGACCCGCGCGGCGCCGAGCTGGATCGCGTCGACGATGTCGCGCAGGCGCTTGCCGGCGACCAGGAGCTTGGTCAGTTCCTGCATGTAGGCCGGCTCGGGCTGGTGCAGCAGGGTATCGACGAACGCCTCGCCTTCCTCGGCGGTCAGCGGCTCGCGGTTGGCGAGCATTGCGCGCTCGCGCTCGGTGGTGCCGCGATAGGGGATAGCCTGGATCGGCGCCTTCTCGATCAGCGCGGTGACGCAATTGCCGGCCATTTCATAAAGCGAATACCAACGAGGGCCGACCGCGATGTCGAGCGCGCCGGCATAGAGCACGTGATGGGCATCGTCCCAGCCGATCGCGTCGCCGAGCTCGACCGTGGCGCGGGCGCGGAACGATTTATGACCGGTGGTGTAGGACCGGTTGAGATACGAGCGGTCCTGGATGTCGATCAGTCCGGCGAACACCAGCTCGGCGAGCGCGGCGCGGCGCTCGGCGGGGTTCTCCATGATGCCGAGGAAGACGCGGTAGGCCTCCATGACTTGGCCGCGATGGACGTGGGTCATCCACTGGCCGAGGCGCTCTTGCAGGCTGCCGTCGAGTCTTTGGGGCTCGGCATCGGGCCAGTAGACCACCGGCATCGGCGCCGCTCCGACGTGCTTCTCGCCGCGCCGCGAATAGTGGCCGGGCGCCTTGTAGATCTTCTGATTCCAGATATCGAGGCCGGTCGGGATGTACCAGATCGTCTGGGCGAGCGGCAGGCCCTCGGCGCCCTTCGGCATCAGTCTGGCGAGATGGATCGCCGCGCGCGCGCTCAGGAGGCAGTGGTCGTTGTTGACGAAATTGACGAAGCCCTCGTCGATGCGCTCGTGATACGGCACATGCGTGTAGGGCGCGTGCGTGCGCACGGTCTCGGCGAGGAGCTCGGGCACCGGCCGGTCGCGGCGCAGCAAGTCGTAGTAGATCTCGCTCGAGCCGATCTGGTCGCGCGCCAGCACACGCTCCCGGAGCGCGGCGTAGAGCTCCTCCGGCTTACCCTGGTTGGTCCGGGCCTGCGCACGCTCTGCCATGCCGCCTCCCTCAGGTCCGCCCGCGGCGGATCCGTGTCGCCGTCCAATTGACCCTAAGGATACGGTCGAAGCGCCGCATCCCGCAATGTCGCCTGCGCATGGCTGGCGCGGCAGGGGCGCAAGCCCCGCGAGCGCCCCAAGAGGTTCAACGCGGCCGGTGGCGCTTGACCGCCTCCGGGTTGGTCGAGTCGACGCCCATGTAGACGCCGCGCTCCCACTTGC
>JACQAI010000310.1 GCA_016195115.1 Pseudomonadota bacterium | reverse complement strand
GCGCGCGCACGCTCGCGGTGGCGTTCGCCGGCACCGAGGAATAGCCACCGAAGCCGACCACCACCGCCGGCTTGAGGCGGGCGAGCAGCCAGATCGCCTGGACCAAGCCGACGCTCAGCAGCACGGCCGCCTTGGCGCGCTCGACTACGGTCTTGCCGAGCACGCCGGCGGCGTGCACGCGGTGCACCGCGACCGCGGTCAGGCGGTCGCCAAACGCGCCGCCGCGCCGGTCGGTCACCAGCACGACTTGGTGACCGCGCGCGATCAGCTCCTGGGCCAGCGCCTCGGCCGGGAACATGTGGCCGCCGGTGCCGCCGGCGGCGAGGGCGATCGGACGGGTGCGCGTCATAGCTCGGCTCCGCCGTAGCGTCGGCGCGTCAGCGCCAGCAGCATGCCCATGCCCACGGCGAGCGCGAGCAGCGACGAGCCGCCATAGCTGATGAACGGCAAGGTCATGCCCTTGGTCGGCATCAAGTGCAGCGACGACGCCATGTTGATGATCGCCTGCAGGCCGAACTGCACCAGGATCCCGGCGCCGGCGAGCAGCACGAACAGGTTGGTCTCATGCAGCAGGCGGCCGAAGCCGCGTAGCATCACGAAGGCGAACAGCGAGACGATGATCAGGCAGGTGAACAGCCCGAACTCCTCGCCGGCAACCGCGAAGATGAAGTCGGCGTGGGCGTCGGGGATCACCGCCTTGATCGTGCCCTCACCCGGGCCCCGACCCCACAGGCCGCCGTTCATGAACGCTTCCATGCTGCGCTCGACCTGGAAGCTGTCGCCCGAGGCCGGGTCGAGGAAACGGTCGATGCGGCTGGCGACGTGGGGGAAGGTGAAGTAGGTGCCGACCAGGCCGGCGGCGCCCATGAGGCCGAGCGCGACCACCAGGAACATCGGCAGTCCGGCGAGGAAGAACTGGGTGAACCACATCGCCGACAGCACCACCGCCATGCCGAGGTCGGGCTGCGCCAGCAGCAACCCGACGACGACGGCGTAGAGCGCGATCGCGACCAGGTTGCCCGGGAAGCCGACGCCCTTGCGTTGCTCGGCGAACATCCAGGCGGCGAACACCGCGAAGCACGGCTTGACGAACTCCGACGGCTGCAGCGAGAAGCCGCCGAGCGAGATCCAGCGCCGCGCACCCTTGATCTCGGCGCCCGCGACCAGGGTCAGGGCCAGCAGGGCCACGCCGATCATCATGCCGATGGTGGCAAAGCGCCGCACCGCGACCGGCGACAGCAGCGACATGCCGAACATGATCGCGAAGGCGAGCGGCAGCATCGCGAGCTGGCGCTTGACGAAGTGAAAGTTGTCGAGATGGATGCGCGTCGCGACCGCCGGCGAGGCGGCGAGGATCAGCACCGCGCCGATGCCGATGATGCAGGCCAGCGCCGTCAGGGTCCAGCGGTCGACCGTCCACCACCACCGGCCGATCACGCTGGTATCGGTGCGCGCGAACGTCGTCATGCCGCCCTCGGCAAGGCCGCGACGACGCGGCGGAAGTGGTCGCCACGCACCTCGAAGTTGGGATACTGGTCGAACGACGCGCAGGCCGGCGACAGCAGCACGACCGCGCCCGCCGCGTCGGCGGCGCGCGCATCGGCGAACGCCGCACGCACCGCGCTCTCGAGATCGCCGACGATGGTGTGCGGCACCACGTCGCCCAATGTCTCGGCGAACGCCGGCGCGGCCTCGCCGATCAGATAGGCGTGGCGGATGCGCGCGAAGAAACCGGTCAACGTCGTGATGCCGCCGTCCTTGGCGACGCCGCCGGCGATCCAGTAGATCGTCGGGTAGCAGCCGAGCGCGCGCGCCGCGGCGTCGGCGTTGGTCGCCTTGGAGTCGTTGACGAAGACGACACCGTCGATCTCGGCGACGCGCTCCTGGCGGTGCGCGAGGCCCGGGAAGCTGGCGATGCGCGGCGCGATCTCGGCGGCGCCAAGCCCGAGCGCGCGTGCCGTCGCGTAGGCTGCGGCGGCGTTCTGATGGTTGTGCCGGCCGGGCAGGCTCGACACGCGCGTCAGGTCCATCACCGGCGCGCGCGCGCCCTCGCTGTCGTCGACCAGCGCGCCGTCGACTACATAGACGCCGCCCTTGACCGCGCGCTCGCCCGAGATCGGCCGCACGATCTGGCGACCGGCACCGGTGAGCTCGTCGGCAATCGCGCGCGTGGCGTCGTCATCGATGCCAACCACGGCGACGTGGACGCGGGTCTGGTTCTCGAAGATACGCCGCTTGGCCGCGACGTAGCCCGCCATGCCGCCGTGGCGGTCGAGATGGTCGGGCGACAGGTTGAGGAGCACCGCGACGTCGAACACCGCCGAGGGGGTCAGCTCGAGCTGGTAGGACGACATTTCAAGGACGTAGACGCCCCCGGCACCGAGCGCATCGAAGCTCAGCACCGGCGTGCCGAGATTGCCGCCGACCGCGACCGCGCGGCCGACGCCGGCGAGGATGTGGCCGACCAGCGCAGTGGTGGTCGACTTGCCGTTGGTGCCCGTGATGCCGACATAGCCGGCCTCGCGGCGCGCCCGCACCAGCAGCTCGATGTCGCCGATCACCGGGCAGCCGGCGGCGCGCGCGCGCGCGACGATCGGATGCGGCTGCGGGAAGCTGTGCGGGATGCCGGGGCTGAGGATCAGGGCGGCGGGCCGACGCCAGTCGATCGCCCCCAGGTCGACGATCGGGATGCCCGCGGCGCGCGCGGCCTCGCGCGCCAGCGCGGCGTCGTCCCACGCCAGCACCTCGGCGCCGCTGCCGACCAACGCGGCGGCGGCGGCGCGG
>JACQAI010000309.1 GCA_016195115.1 Pseudomonadota bacterium | reverse complement strand
CTGCACGGTGCGCCACGCGATGAAGCGGATCATCGCGCGACCTCGTCGCGGAAGTGGCAGGCGGCCCGATGCCCGGGCGCGTGTGGAGTGACCTCGAGTGCCGGGGTCTCGGTGCGGCATCGATCCTCGGCGCGCGGACAGCGCGGCGCGAAGGCGCAGCCGGTCCAGCGCGGCATTTCGCGGGTCGCCTCGGACGCCGCGTGGTCGTGCCGGCGCTTGCCCTGGCCGAGCCGCGGGATCGAAGCCAGCAGCAGCCGCGTGTAGGGGTGGCGCGGATCGTCGAACAGCGCGTCGCGCGGCGCCTCCTCGACGATGCGGCCGGCATACATCACCGCGACCCGCGTCGCGATCGCCTCGACCACCGCGAGGTCGTGGCTGATGAACAGATAGGTGAGCTTGCGCTCGGCGCGCAATCCGAGCAGCAGCTGCAGGACCTGGGCCTGCACCGAGACGTCGAGCGCCGACAGCGGCTCATCGAGGATGACGAGATCGGGGTCGAGCGCGATCGCGCGGGCGATCGCGATGCGCTGGCGCTGGCCGCCCGAGAAGGCGCGCGGTCGGCGCCCGAGCTGCGCCGGGTCGAGCCCGACCGCGCGCGCCAGGTGTTCGACCCGGGCGGCGCGCTCGCCGCGACTGCCGACCCGATGGATCGCGAACGGCTCGGCGATAATCGCGCCGGCGCTGAGCCGCGGATCGAGCGAGCCGAACGGGTCCTGGAACACCATCTGGATGCGCCGCGCGCGGCGCCGCCAGGCGGCGCGGCGCGATCCCATGGCGTGGCCGTCGAGCAGCACGCGGCCGCCGGTCGGGCGTTCGAGCTGGACGATCAGGCGCGCCAAGGTAGTCTTGCCGCAGCCGCTTTCGCCGACCAGCGCCACGACCTCGCCGGCCTCGAGCGCCAACGACACGCCGTCGACCGCGCGCACCGCGCCGCCGCGGCCGCGGAACTCCTTGACCAGGCCGTCGACCGCGAGCAGCACGGTCACGACGACATCTCGCCCGAGCGGATGCAGGCGGTGCTGCGGCCGTTGCCGATGTCGGTGAGGTACGGCCGCGCCAGCCGGCAGGCCGGCATCACGAGCGGGCAGCGGTCGGCATAGAGGCAGCCGTCGGCGCGCTCGGTCAAGCTCGGCACGGCGCCGGCGATCGGCTCGGGCGGGCGGCGCAGCCCGGGTCGCGGCAGCGCCGCGAGCAACGCGCGCGTGTAGGGATGATGCGGCGTGTCGAACAGCACCTGCGCCGGCCCGATCTCGACGATCGCGCCGGCATACATCACCGCGATGTCGTCGGCGACCTCGGACACCACGGCGAGGTTGTGGCTGATGAACTGCAGCGCCAGCCCGAGCTCGGCCTGCAGGTCGAGCAGCAGGTCGAGGATGCGCGCCTGCACGGTGACGTCGAGCGCGGTCGTCGGCTCGTCGGCGATCAGGAGCTCGGGCCCGCACGCCAAGGCCATCGCGATGGTGGCGCGCTGGCGCATGCCGCCGGACAACTCATGTGGGTAGAACTCGGCTTGCCGCCGCGGATCTTGCAAGCCGACGCGCGCCAGCCAGGCGACCGCCTGGTCGCGCGCGGCGGCGCGTCCCAGGCCTTCGTGCAGCGCCAGCGACTCCGCGACCTGGGCGCCGACCGTCATCGCCGGATTGAGCGCGCTCAGCGGGTCCTGGAAGATCATCGAGATGTGGCGGCCGCGCAGCGCGCGCAATGCCGCCGTGTCGAGCCCGACCAGATCCGTTCCGAGCCACAGCACCGCGCCGTCCGTGACGCCGCAGTTGGGCGGCAGCAGGCCGAGCAGCGCCAGCGCCGTCACCGTCTTGCCGCTGCCGCTTTCGCCGACCACGCCGAGCGTGCGCCCGGCCGCAAGCCGGTAGGAGACGTCGTCGACCGCGATCAACTCGCCGGCCGGCAGCGCGAACCGCACGGTCAGGCCGCGCACCTCGAGCAGGATTCGCGTATCGGCCGGCGCAACCGTCACTGCGCGACGGTCCAGTTCTCCACCCACAGGGTGGTCGGGAACATGTGGCCGGTCGGCTCGATGCCGCCCAGCCACTTCGGTTTGATGAACGCGATCGAGCGGAAAAAGAGCGGCAGCACCGGCAACGCCTCGGCGTAGCGCCGCTGCAGCTCATGCCACATCGCGCGGCGCTTTTCGCGGTCGAGCTCGACCTCGAGCCGGTCGAGCAGCGCGTCGGTCGCAGGGTCCTGGTAGCCGGTGTAGTTCTGGCCTTCCCAGTTGTTGGCCTCGGTCGGGATCTGGTCGGAGCGCAGGATCGAGCGCGGCACGTTCTCGGGCGCGCTCGCCCAGCCGAAGATCGCCATGCCGGTGAAGCGCCGGTGGGTCAGGTTGTCGAACAGCACGCGCGCCGCGACGTTGCGGATCTTGACGTCGATGCCGAGCTTGCGCCAATCGCTCTGGATGACCTGCTGGATGATCTCGCCGGTGCGGTTGCCGGCGGCGCCGTTGATCTCGAGGCTGAGCGGCTGGCCGGCGGCGTTGTGGCGCACGCCGTTGCGCATCGTCGCCCAGCCGGCCTCGGCGAGCAGCCGCGCCGCGCCGGCGGCATCGAAGGCGTATTTGAGCCCATTCGGATCGTAGATCCAGTCGAGCGCATTGACGAACGAGTCGGCCGGCGGCTGCTTGCCGCCGGACAGTTGGCGGTTGAGGCCGTCGCG
>JACQAI010000368.1 GCA_016195115.1 Pseudomonadota bacterium | reverse complement strand
CTCGGGTTCATGCTGTCGAGCTCAAAACCGTCGTCGTCGAGCGTGCCCAGCATGCTGTCGCGACCACCGGGCAGGCAGCACAGCGAGCAGCACTCGATGATCTTGGCCATGTGCATCGCCGGGCCCATCGGATAGCCGAGCGCCGCCGGGATCGCGGCGAAGATCGCGGTGTCGCAGGCGCGGCCGGCGATCACGACGTCAGCACCGGCGTCGAGCGCGCGCTGGAACGCCTCGCAGCCCATCTGGCCGACGATGTGGCTGGCGGCGTCGACCTCGCTTTCGGTCAGCTCGGCGATCGCGCCGAGCGGCCGCACGGCGTGGCGGCGCACCGCCTGCTTGACCAGGTCCTTGGGAATATCGGCGGCGATCGAGGCGAGGCGAAACTTGAGGCCGTGCTCGCGCGCGACCGCACGCACGATGTCGAGCGTCGCCGCGAGATGGGGTGCCGCGCCCGCCGTGCCCGCCGTGCCGATGATCAGCGGCGCATCGATCTGGCGCGCACCGGTCAGCAGCAGGGTGAGGTCGCGCCGCGTCACCGCCGGCGAGGTCGCCATGCGGCCGGCGCCGAGATAGTACGGGCCGGGATCGACCGAGCCCATGTCGGCGCCGATCAGATGCGGCGCGCGCTTCAAGCCGGCGCGGAACGCCGGCTCGAGCACGCCATAGCCGAGCTGGCCCGACGCCGCGAGCACGCGCAAGGGCGCGCGCTTGCCGCCCTTGAGCACGGCGTCGCGGATGCGCGCCAGCGCGCTCACAGCTCGATTCCCAGCAAGGGGCCGTGCTGCTGGGCGCCGTAGACGTCGGTGTCGCCCGGACTGCCGGCGATGATCTTGCGGTCGAGCACGATCTTGATCGCGAGCGCCGGCTCGTAGGGGATGACCTGGACGCGCTGGGTCGGCACGCCGTAGAGCGGCGCGATCGCCGCCGCGGTCAGGGCTTTCGACGCGCGGGCGCGCTGGTAGGCTTCGGCATCGGGAAACATCAGGTCGATGCTGAGCGTGGTCGGCCCGGCGTTCTTGCTGCGCACCACGCGCGCTAGATCGGTGAGCTTCATGGGGTCCCTCGCGCCCTTGCCGCGGCGGTCGCCGATGGCGTCGGACATCCTAGCGCAGGCGCGCCCGCGACGGCGACGGCCTCAGCGCCGGGCGGTGAATTCGGCGCGCGCCGGCTGGCCCCAGAAGCGATAGTCGATGACGTAGCGGCTGCCCGACCGCAGGACGTCCGGCAGCAGATAGATCGAGATGCGCTCGCGCAGCACGCTGCCCGGCGCCAGCGCCTTGGACACCGGCTGGTCGATGCATTCGACCGGGTCCTTGGTCATGACCAGTTTGCCGGCCTGGTCGTGCATCACCCAGTCGAAGACGTCGCAGGCGCGCGGCACGCTGACGATCTCGACGTCGCCCGCCTTGTTCTCGAGCGCCAGCTCGGCCTGGATCAAGGCCGCCGCGGGCGCCACCCGGTCGGGCAGCACGAGCGTCGCCGTGACACTGCTCTGGACCTCGGCCTTGAAGCCGCCCCCCGGCTCCAGCTCACGCACCGGCCCCGGCCCGTCGCCGCACGCCGCCAGCGCCAACATGACGAGGAGGCCCAACACGCTGCGATCGATCACGATGTCCGCGGACCCATTCTTGATTTCGCGATCGGAGCGGCCGCCCCGCTGGCGGCACCCCGTTGGCCCGTCCTATAGCATCTTTTGGCTGCGCAAGGCGCCGCCGGCGTGTCGCAACCGCGCCTCCGGCCTGTCCGCGGTCGGCCTGGATCTGATACAAAGATCCCGGGTTGGAGCGATCCTATCTCGGGATGTGGACGAGAACGGGGGAATGGGGGTCATGGCAGAGCCACCGATGCGGCGTTTGAGCGACAAGCTGCTCGCCGCCTTCAACCAGGCCTGCGACCAGGGCTATGCCGACATCGCCGAGATGCTGCTGCGCTGCCTCGAGCTGGCGTTGACCCGCGAGGGCGGCGCCCAATCGTCCGACAAGCGCGTCGAGCTCGGCCCCGTGATCGAGGCCTACAGCCGCCTCCTGGCCCTCAAGAACCCGGGCTGAGCCGCCCGCGCCGACCCGTGCGCGCCCGCGGGTTCACCCCACCGGCGCGATGCCTTTCGCTTGTCGACACGGCCCCCGTGTGGGTAAGCTATATGTTAGAAATAAAGGTGCAATAATGCGCCCACGGAAGGCTTGGGGGGCCTGGGGAGACGCGAGGAAGGCACGCTTTGCCTGCCTTTGAGCTGGAGGGGCTGGGGAATCGGTCGACCTTCGGGCCGTCGGACGCCCGCAGGGAGCCGGGCTGAGCGGACCGGAACAACGCGCTTTCAAGGCAGAATTCGTGACGGCTGGCCCGCAGCGGCCGGGGGCTGCGTGGCGTCGGACGACACCAGGCCCGGGCGGAACGACGATGGTCATCCCACCGGGATGACAGCTGCGGAGAGTGCGGTTCGATGATACGCAAAGGTCCGTTTCCCCCGTCGCGGCCGCCGGTGGCCACCGACCGTCTGACCGGCGCCGTCACGTGGTTCTCGGCGAGCAAGGGCTTCGGCTTCATCAAGCCGAGCGACGGCACCGAAGACGTGTTCGTGCACGTCTCGGTCGTGCAGCGCGCCGGGCTCGATGGCTTGCGCGAAGGCGCCACGGTGATCTGCGAGGTGGCGCCGGGCAAGAAGGGCCGCCAAGTCGCGCGCCTGCTCGAGGTCAATGACGAGACCGCGGTCGCCCACGAGGGCGGCGGCGAGGGCGACCACGGCGGCTTCCGGCCGCGCCCGCCGCGGCCGTTCGGCGGCGGTGGCGGCGGTTTCGGCGCCGGGCAGCCGGTCGGCGATCCGGGCGAGGGCGTGGTCAAGTGGTTCAACGCCACCAAGGGCTTCGGCTTCATCACGCCGGACAGCGGCGGCAAGGACGTGTTCCTGCACGCGAGCGTGGTGCGCCGTGCCGGCCTGATGGAGGTCCAGCCCGGCCAGCGCGTGCGCTACACCGCGGTCGAGCGCGAGAAGGGTCCCGAGGCGCGTACGCTCGAGGTCGTCCAGGGCGGCGAGTCGCCCGCCTACTGACACATCCCATTGGTGCATGATGGCTAGGGTTCTTGGCGCGACGGCGTGGTTCGCCGTCATGATGTTGGCGTGTCGCGCCTGGGCGCTCGACGGCCCGGATCTCTACGCCGGCGAGAGCGCGCTCTACGACGCCGCCACCAAGGAGGGTCTGGTGGTGTCGAGCAACACCGGCGCCAACTGGGCCAATTGGGGCGCGCTCGCGGCGGCGTTCGCCAAGCGCTATCCGGCGGTCACGCTGGCCTACAACGACGTCGGCTCGGGCGCCGCGGTGATCGCGCTCGATCGCACGCGCGCCAAGCCGATGGTCGACACCATCTACGCCTTCGGCATCGTCGGCGTCGACGCCGCCAGCCGCGGCCTGCTCGCCGGCTTCAAGCCGGTCAACTTCGACCGCCTGCCCGCGGTCGCGCGCGATCCCGACGGTCGTTGGTTCGCGGCGCACCAGATGCCGGTGCTCTTCATCGTCAACAAGAAGCTGGTCAAGAGCGTGCCGCGCTCGTGGGCCGATCTTGCCAAGCCCGAGCTCAAGGGCGCGATCGTCTACGCCGACCCGCGCACCAGCGGCGCCGGCCAGGTCACGGTGTTCGCCGCCAACCTGGCGGCCGGCGGCAGCCTCGAGACGGTGCGGCCGGGCATCGACTATCTCGCCGAGCTGCACCGGATCGGCAACGTGCTGCGGGTCGATGCTGGCGCCTACGTCGACTTCGTCAAGGGCAAGGTGCCGGTGTGGATCAGCTTCGAGATGGACGGGCTGCGCGCCAAACACGCCGACGGCATGGGCGACGACGTCGAGCTGGTGGCGCCCGCCGAGGGCACGGTCGCCGCGCCCTACACGATCAGCCTGGTCAAGGGCGCGCGCCACGACAACGCCGCCAAGCTGTGGCTCAACTTCGCGCTCAGCGACCAGGGCCAGCGCCTGTTCGCCGACGGTTTCGTGCGGCCGGCGGTGAACGACCTGGCGCTCGCGCCCGAGCTCGCGAGCCGCCTGCCCAAGCTCGCCAAGGTCGAACTGCTCGACGTCGCGCGGGCGCTCTTGCGCAAGCCCGACATCGATGGCGGCTGGGCCCAGGCGGTGCTGGGGAACTGACGGCGGCTAAAGCAGCCGTTACTTCCCGGTTTGATCGGCGAGCGGGGTCAGGGACACCAGCGCGCTGCCCATGAGGCTGCGCGCCATGCTCTCGACCTCGTCCGTAAGGCTGCGGCCGAGCGCGCGCGCGGCGTGATAATAGCGACGCGCCTCCTCGAGCTTGGCGCACAGCGCCGGCGCGATGGCGATCAGGTCGCGCCGAATCTCGTGGACGTAGGTCACCCGCGAGAGCGGCTGCTCGGAGCCCTTGAAGAGCTGCACGTTGATGATCACCGCCGGCTCGTCCGCGCCGGGACGCGTGAACGGCGTGAACAGCCGCCCGGTCATGATCAGGTCGTCGTCGCTACCCTGCCGGAAGATCGACGCCGAGAACACCGGCGCGCGCCGCGTGCTCGCTTCGTCGAACAGCGACTGGATGTAACGGCCGTACGCCGGCGGCAGCACGTCGCTGACTGGCAGCCCTGTGGCATCGCTGCCCCAGCGCCGCACGCCTTCGGCGCCGATGAAGCCATAGCGCGGATCCGGCAGGCCGTCGGCGACGACCAGGTACGGCCGCAGCGCGACCGGCAAGGCCTCGATGTCGCCGTTCCACGCCGGCAGTGCGCGTCCGCGGCGACTCTCGTCCCAGAACTGCAGCAGGCCGAGGAAGGCGGCGTCGGCGAAGAAGTGGGTCGGCATCGCAAAACGATAGGCCGTGGCGCGCGACCCCACCAGCGCCGAGCGACGCGCCGTCGTCCGGCTCGATGAGCAGGGGAAAGGGCTAGAAGGCGCGCCGGCCGTAATAGCCGCGGTTGACCGGCGGCGGCCCGTAGTAACCCATCAGGCGGCGCACCTCCGGCTCGATCGGTACGTCGTAGCAGTCCGGCGAATGGGCCAGGTTGTTGTAGCAATAGACCGCCGCCACCGGTTGCGGCGGCGCCTCGCCGATGAAATTCACCGTCATGGGCTGCTTGATCGCCTGCATGTTGATGCCGTTGCAGCCGGCCACCCCGACCCCCAGGACGATCAGCAAACTGGCCCAGCGCATGACATGTCTCCCCGCAACGGTCGGCTATTGTGCCGGCATTAATGGTAAAGGCTTTGTTTAGTTTCCGCGAATCGCCTGCGCCAACGCCTCGAAGGCGTCGTCGCCAGGCGGCAGCCCCAGCACGTTGGCGCGGTGCCACAAGGCATAGAACAGCAGGCTCCAGGCGGCGAAGCCGACGTGCTTGCCCGAGGCCTGGAACAGCGCCTCGACCCGGCCCGGCTGGCACAGCTCGGCGACCGCGGGCTGGCGCGCCACCAGTTGGCCGAGCGCCTTGCCCCGGCCGACGATCCAGGCCCCGACCGGCACCGTGAAGCCGCGCTTGGGCGTGAACGCCTGCAGCCCCGGCAGCCGCCGCTCGAGCAGCCGGCGCAGCAGGTACTTGCCGCGGCCATGGCGCACCTTGAGACGGTCGGGCAGCCGGAACGCCACGCCTGCGACGCGCGGATCGAGGAAGGGCGTGCGGCCCTCGAGCCCGTGCGCCATCAGGCAGCGATCGAGCTTGGCGAGCAGATCGTTGGGCAGCCATCCGGCACAGTCGACCGCCTGGGCGACCTGCAGGCGCGAGCGGCCGTCGCCCGCCTCGGTGACCTCGGCGGCCGCGATGCCGTCGCGCCAGCCGGCACCGTCCTGGCGCAGCACGCCCAGGCGATCGAACACGCCGCGGCTGAACGGCGCGCGGCCGCCTTGCCACCACGGCCGCATCGCGCTGCGATAGCGCCCGTAGCCGGCGAACAGCTCGTCGCCGCCCTCGCCCGTGAGCACGACCTTGAGCTCGGCGCGCGCGACCGCGGCGAGCTTGTAGGTCGGCAGACAAGCATAGTCGGCGGCGGGGTCGTCCATCGCCGCCGCCACCTTGGGCAAGAGACGCCAACAATCGGCCTCGTCGAAACCGATCTCGATGTGCTCGGCGCGGCAGGCTTGCGCGACCTGGCGCGCCGCCGCGCGCTCGTCGGCAACCGCGGCACCGTCGAAGCCGACGGCGAAGGTCCGTACGG
>JACQAI010000367.1 GCA_016195115.1 Pseudomonadota bacterium | reverse complement strand
GCCGGGCGGCAGGCGCTCGCTCTGGACGTAGTTGCGGATCAGGTCGGCGGGGGGCCGCATGTTGGCGACCGTGCCTTCTTGATAGAGCGTGCGCGTTCCCCGCTCGCTTATCCAAGCTCGCAGCTCGAGCTGGTCCCAGTGCGCCGCGACGTCCTCGAAGCGCCACAGCTGTGGCGCCAGCGGTTTGTCGCAGAGCTGCTTCGAGACCGGCACCGAGTAGGCCTCGACCTTGCGGTCGGTGTGATCGGAGCCGAGACCGATCCACAACCGGTCGGCTAGGCCGACCATGACGAACTCGACCTCGCCCGAGCTGTCGGGACCGAGGAACTGCAGCGCGGTAGCGCTGGTCAGGCGGTCGACCGAGGCGCGGTAGTAGCACGGGATCGACGCCGGCGGCGCGACGCCGATCGCCGCTAGCTCCTTGATGTGGTGGTCGACCGCGGCGCGGTCGCGGCCGGTCCAGCCGGCGATCACGAGGTCGGTCAGCGCGATCGTCGTGGCCTCGGCGCGGTCGCCGTGCCAGAGGATCACCGAAAGGTCGCGGGTGTGCGCCATCTCAGCCGTTGTAGCCGCGGTCGCCGAACTCGCGCAGCCACATCCGGACCAGGTGGCGGCGCTCGTCGGGTACGTCGTGGTCGACGAAGGCGGTGCGGCAGTGGCCGATCTCGCGGTTGTTGACGTACTGGATCTGGCCGCGCTCGAGCAGCATCTCGGCGGCCAGCGCCGGGTTGGCGAACACCGCCTCAAGCGCGCCGACGGCGTGGTGCGTCGCGTTATCCATGGCACGGCCGCGCATGGCGTGGGCGTTCTTGATCTGGTGGAGCGCGAAGCGCGCCTTCAAGCCGTCGCGCTGCTCGAAGATCGGCGCCTCAAGCACCGGATCGTCATCGGCCCGATGCTCGCGCTGGCGATCGAACCAGAACGGTTCATAGAGCCGCGGCAGCGCGTCGGCGTGGTCGCGCAGCAGCGCGTTGTGCGCCGTGTAGACGCTCATGAGGCGGCTCAGGCCGCCGGCCTTGGCGGTGCGCCAGAACAACAGGCCGACGTAGTGCGGCGGCGTGGTGTTGTAGGCGTTGTCGTTGTGGAAGGTGATCTCCGTGTTGGTCTTGTCGGGCCGGATGCCCGAGCCGGGCAGCGCCTGCTGGCCGGTGTCGTGGACGTCATAGAGCAAGGTGCCGTCGAGTTTCTGCGCCACCGGGCGGCACAGCAGGCTCGACAGCAGCCAGTAGAGCGTCACGGCCTCGTCGCGGCTGAGCCGCTCGACCGGCAGCCGGTCGATCACCGCGAAGCGCGCGCCATCGTCGAGCACGCCGCGCACCCGGTCGATCAAGCCGCGGCAGGCCGCCAGGTCGAAATCCTCGGGCCGCAGCGCGATTGCCGGCAGCGGGTTGCGGCGCAGCCGCGCGACCACGGCATCGAGCTCGGCCAGGCAGTCGGTCGGCAGCCGCAACAGCCAGTCGCTGCGCCGAAGATCGGCGCCGACCCAGGCTTCACGACCTGCGATGATGTGATCCAGCATGCCGCCTCAACTCACTCCTCCCCCGTGCGCGGAGCGCATGGGGGAGGGTCGGGAGGGGCATCTTGAGGCCAGAACGGATGCCTCAGCAAGTCGGCGCGAGCCCCCTCCCTACCCTCCCCGACGCTGCGCGCGGGGGAGGAGGAATGGTCATTCCGCGGCGGCGCGCTGGTGCTTGTCGAGGGCGCGGGCGATCCGGGTGAGCCCGACCGTGGTGGTCTCGAGGTCGTGGACCAGGGCGATGCGGATGAAGGCGGCGCCGGGATTGAAGCCGGCCGCGTCGGGCCGCGCCAGGTAGCCGCCCGGCAGGGTGATGACCCCGGCCTCGCGCCAGATCGTCCGGGCTGCCGCCTCGCCGTCGCCGACGTCGAGCCACAGGAAGAAGCCGCCGCCCGGGCGGTAGAAGCCGTGGCGCGTGCCGAAGATACGCGCCGCCGTATCGAACTTGGCGCGGTAGAGCGCGCGGTTGGCCTCGACGTGGCTCTCGTCGCGATAGAGCGCGGTCGCAGCCGCGATCGTCGGCAGCGGCACGCCGGCGCCGCCGTAGCTGCGCAGCCGCGTGAACATCGCGATCAGGCGCGCGTCGCCGGCGATGAAGCCGGAGCGCAGGCCCGGGCAGCTCGAGCGCTTGGACAGCGAGTTGAACACCAGCAGGTTGTCGAGGCTGCCGGTCGCCGCCGCGGCTTCGAGCGCGCCCGGCGGCGGCGCGTCGGAATAGATCTCCGAGTAGCACTCGTCGGCGACCAGGGTGAACCCGTAGTGGCGCGCCAGGCCGAGCGCCTTCGACCAGGCCCTGCGGATTGGCCGGCGAGCACATGAACAACAGGCCGGTGCGCGCCAAGAGCTCGGGCGCCAGGGCGTCGAGGTTGGGCAGGAAGCCGGTCGCCGGCGTGGCGTTGAGGAACACGGGCTCGCCGCCCGCCATAATGCCGCCGCCCGAATAGACCTGGTAGTACGGGTTCGGCATCAGGACCGCCGGGGCCGGCGTGCGCGCGCCCTCGAGGCACAGCAGCGACACCATGAAGAGCGCCTCGCGGGTGCCGGCGGCCGGCAGGATGTGCTGGTCGGGCTGGAGCAGGCTGGCCGGCAGCCGGTAGCGCGCGGTCGCCCAATCGCCGACCGCGGCGCGCCACTCCGGTGTGCCGGCGACCGGCGGGTAGCGGTTCCACAGATGGGCGTTGCTCGCCAAGGTCTCGGCCAGCAGCGCCGGCGGCGCGTGCTGCGGCTCGCCGAGCGACATCTTGAGCGGCGCCTCGTTGGTCGCCGGCGTAATGCCGGCGATCAGTTGCTCCAGGCGTCGAAACGCGTAGTCGCCGAGCTGGTCGAGCCGCGGGTTGATCATGCGGCCGTTTTAGGGCCCGTGGCCGGCTTCAGCAAGCGTCTATCGGAGGTCGCGCAGCGCCGGCAGCACGTATTCGTTGAGGATCTCGTGCGGGACCTGTCCTTGCGCAAGCGTGGGCGCCTTGTAGAGACCGGCCGTGACCACGACCAGAAGATCGTGTGCCGGGACGATGAACAGGCGCTGGCCGCC
>JACQAI010000366.1 GCA_016195115.1 Pseudomonadota bacterium | reverse complement strand
TCATGTTCGCGAGGAAATCGCCGCTGTCGTAGGTCGCGCCAAGCACGGTGCGATACGGCATCGCAGCCGCCGGAACCAGGTTGCGCCGGCGCAGCTCCCCCGGCGCCAACCCCAACCGCTGCGCCGCCAAGTCGAGCAGGCGCTCGACCACGAACACGGCCTCGGGCGCGCCGGCGCCACGATAAGGGCAGGTCGGCACTGTGTTGGTGTGGACCGCGCACACGCTGAGGTCGAGCGCGGGGATGTCGTAGACGCCGGTGATCATGCGCATCGGCATCAGGGCCGGCGTGACGCCGCGCGGGCCGAGATAGGCGCCGAGGTTGGCCAGCATGGCGACGCGCAGGCCGAGGATGCGGCCGTCTTGATCGAGCGCCAGCGCCGCGTCGGCGCACTGGTCGCGCGCCTGGACGTCGCTCATCGCGGCGTCGCTGCGGCTGGCGATCCAACGCACCGGGCGGCCGAGCTTGCGCGCGCTCCACAGCACCAGCGCGGCCTCGGCGTAGAGCGGATTCTTGGCCCCGAAGCCGCCGCCGACGTCGCGCGCGATCACGCGCACGGCGTCGGGCGTGCGCCCGAAAATGTCGCGCGCCAGCGCGCGCCCGACGGTCTGCGGCTTGCCGGCGGCGGCGTGCAAGGTGAAACGGTCGGTCGCCGCGTCGTAGGCGCCGACGTAGCCGCGCGTCTCCATCGGGTGCTGGATCAGGCGCGGGATGTCGGTCGCGAGCTCGACGACGTGGGCGGCGCGCGCGAACGCCGCCGCGGTGCGCGCGGTGTCGCCGACCGCGTGGCGAAAGCAGACATTGCCGACGCAGTGCGGCCACAGCCGCGGCGCGCCCGACGCCAGCGCGGCGCGCGTGCCGGTCACCGCGGGCTCGGCCGCATAGTCGATCTCGACGCGCTCGGCGGCGTCCTCCGCCTGTCCCAGGGTCTCGGCGACCGCGACGGCGATCGGCTCGCCCTGGTAGCGCACGCGGCCGTTGGCGAGCAACGACTGCGGCGACGCCACCGCGGGATCACCGAGGGCAGCGCTTTCGGCGCCCGGCGGCGGCAGCTCCCATGGGATGCCACCCAAGCCCGCGGCAACGATGTCGGCGCCGGTCCACACGCCCAGCACGCCCGGCAGCGCGCGCGCCGCTTCGATATCGATGGCCGCGATGGTCGCCGCGGGGTGGCTGGCGCGCACCACCACCAGGTGGACGGCGCCGTCGAGCGCCAGGTCGGCGACGAAGCGGCCGCGGCCGGTCAGCAGGCGACGATCCTCGACGCGCCGGATCGGCTGGCCGACATAGCCGGCGGCCGCGCGCGGCTGGTGATCGTCGTCGAGGCTCGTAGTGTCGCGGGCCGACATGGCGGGCGGATGTTAGGCCGAAAGCCGGGTCTTGCCATCTGTCGCGGCCGCGGCGCCGTGTCGGCTTGCCTGCGGGCCGGACGATCGACCACCCTGCAACGACAACGGGGACGCGGGGGTGGTGGGGATGCGGACGAAACTGCTGGGCGGCCTGCTGGCTGCCGCCGTGATCGCGGTCGCCGGCCTGCCGGCGGGCGCGCAATCCTACCCGAACCGGCCGCTGCGCCTGGTCGTGCCCTACGCGCCGGGCGGCATCACGGACTACACCGGGCGCCTGCTCGCCAAGGCGTTGGGCGATGGCCTCGGCCAGCAGATGGTGGTCGACAACCGACCGGGCGCCGGCGGCATGATCGGCAGCGAGCTGGTGGCGCATTCGCCGCCCGACGGCTACACGCTGCTCCTGATGGATTCGGCGATCGCCGTAATCCCGAGCCTGCAGAAGTCGATGGCGTTCGACGTCCTCAAGGACCTGCAGGCGATCTCGCTGATCAGCTCGTCGCCCTTGGTCGCGACCGTGAACCCGAGCTCGCCGGCACGCGACATCCCCGCGCTGATCCAGCACGCCAAGAGCAAGCCGGGCGGGCTCAACTACGGCTCGGCCGGCATCGCCACGGCGCCGCACATGGCGGGCGAGCTGTTCCGCCTCAGCACCGGCGCCGAGCTCATCCACGTCGCCTACAAGGGCATGGGTCCGGCGGTCACCGACCTGCTCGCCGGACAGATCGACCTGTGCTTCGGCTCGGTCACGGCGGTGCTGCCGTTCATCACCGATAACAAGCTGCGCGGGCTCGCGACCACCGGCGCCAAGCGCGCGGCGGTGCTCCCCACCCTGCCGACGGTCGCGGAGGCCGGGGTGGCGGGCTTCGACGTCGACATCTGGCTCGTATTGCTGGGACCGGCCGGCCTGCCCAAGCCGCTTCTCGACCGCCTCAATCAGGCGATGCGCAGCGCGCTCGCCACGCCTGCGGTGATCGAGGGCTTCGCCAAGGTGGGCGCCGAACCGCGCTTCACGGCGCCCGAGGCGACCGCGGGCTTCCTCGCCGCCGAGCTCGACAAATGGCTCGGCATCGTCAAGGCCGCCAATATCCGGCTCGACTGAGCCCGCCCGCCCGGCGGCGCTGGAACCGATCGGCCTTTAGTGCGTTTTTTCCTCAAATGGAGAAGCGCGTGGGATCGATGAAAGCGAATGCAGTCGGCAAGCCGGCAGGCAGCCGCAAGGGCGCCTATCTCGAGGCCATGGCGCTTGCCGAGCGCTTGCACCGGCAGTTCCTCGAGCTGATCGAGGCCGAGCTGCACCAGCACGGCATCGAGGACATCAACAGCGTCCAGGCCCTGATGCTGTTCAACATCGCCGAAGACCAGCCGTCGGTCGGCGAGCTGGTCAAGCGCGGCTACTATCTCGGCACGAACGCGACCTACAATGTCCATAAGATGGTCGAGGCCGGCTATGTCATCCAGGAGCGCTCGACCACCGACCGGCGCGCCTTCCGGGTGCGGCTCTCGCGGAAGGGCAAGCAGCTATGGCAGATCGTCGACGCGATGGTGACGCGTCAGAGCGAGGCCCTGATGACCACCGAGGTCAGCCTCGAGCTCGAGTCGGCCTATGCGACCTTGCAGCGCCTCGAGGACTCCTGGACACGCCGCCTGACGCCGTCGGCGTGATCGATAGCGCCGCCGTCCGGCAGCTCGGGTTCGCCTTGATGGTGGTCCTGGGACTGGCGGCATGCGCCGAGGCGCCCGCTCCGGCTGCCGCGCCGGCTCCGGCTTCGGCGCCGACACCCGCACCCGCACCCGCCCCGGTCGCCACGCGGCCGCCGCCGTCGATGGTCGAGCAGCCGACCTTCAGCCAGGCCGGCACCGCGGCGTGGTACGGCACCCGGCATCAGGGCCAACGCACCGCCAGCGGCGAGCGCTTCGACCCGAAGGCGCTGACCGCGGCGCATCCGTCGCTGCCGTTCGGCACGATCGCGCGCGTCACCAGCATCGCGTACGGCGGCTCGGTCAAGGTGCGGATCAACGACCGCGGTCCGCGCACGCGCGGCCGCATCGTCGACCTGTCGGCCCAGGCGGCCAGCATCCTCAAGCTGCGCGGCGCCGGCATCGCCCAGGTCAAGCTCGAGGTCTTCGCGTCGGATCAGTGAGGCGCGCCGATCACGTGAGCCGGGGCTCAGAAGCGATCGGGCCATTTGCGCGCGCCATGGAAAACGCGCAACACCTGGATAGCGCCCCCGCGTTCGCGATACGGCACGATGAACGGCGTCCCCGGGATCACCAGTTCGCGCGTTCCGGGCACGCGACCCGGCCGACCCATCGCCGGATTCACGGTAAGCAGCGTCTCGACACTGTGGAGGATGTGGCGTGCAACCTTCTGTGCCGCGGCGGGGTCGTCCTCAGCGATATAGGCGCGCAGCTCGCTGAGGTCGTCGATCGCCTCGGGTGACCAGATCGGCGTCACGCGCGCTTGGGCGGCGGCCGTTGGTTCGTGCTACCCCAGGACTCGACCCACTCCCTGACACGCTCATGGGCCACGCCCGCGCCGTCATCGAGCGACGCAATCGCCCGCTTGATGCCGGCGACCTGCCACTCGTTGACGTCGAGGTACTCGTTGATCGCCTCGGCGGCGAGAAACGACCGCGACCGGCCGGTGCTTTTGGCCAGCTTCTCAAGGCGTTTCTTCGTCGCCAGGTCAACCCGCACGGTGAAGGTCGCGGAGCTCATGGAATCCCGTGAGTACATGGATGTGTACAACATAGCACTGCCGATTTGATCCGCACAGGCCATCGATCGGATGGCGCCGGCCGAAGCCCAGCCCACAGCGTCCCCAGCTGAGAAAATTGCCCCCGCCGCGGGCCAGGTGGCATGCTTGGACGAACGGGCTCGCCGATGCCCGATCCGGGAAGGAAACATTCCGATGCGAACCGTGCTGCTTGCCCTGGTGGCGGTGCTCAGCCTCGCGACGACCGCCGCCGCCGAACCGCGGACAGTCGTGCTGTGGCACGTGTTCACGCTCGAAACCGACATGATCCACGGCGCGATCAAGTCGTTCAATGCCGCGCAGGCCGAGGTGCGCATCGAGGCCCGCATTGTGCCCGGACCGCAGATCTCGACCGAGCTCGTCAAGGCGATCGCCAGCGGCGCGGTGCCCGATCTTGTGACGATCGACAACCCCGTGGTCGCGAGCTTTTCGGCGCAGGGCACGCTGACCGACCTGACCGAGCGCGTGGCCAAGTCGACGTTCATCAAGCCCGACGTCTATTTCAAGGGACCGTGGGCGTCGGGGCTGTGGAAGGGCAGGATCTTCGCGGTGCCGCGCGACGCCAATACGATCGCGCTCTACTACAACGCCGACTTGTTCCGCCAGAAAGGGCTCGACCCCGACAAGCCGCCGCAGACCTGGTCGGCGCTGGTGGCGGCGGCCGAAAAGCTGCGCGATCCGGCCAAGGGCATCTACGGCCTCGGCTTTTCGGCCATGCAGAACGAGGAAGGGCCGTTCCAGTGGCTGCCCTTCCTGCACCAGGCCGGCGGCGCGATCGACAAGCTCGATCACGCCGAAGCGACCGTGGCGCTGCAGCTCTGGGTCGACCTGGTCAAGAAAGGCATCGTCTCGCGCGACGTCATCAACCAGCGCCAATACGAGGTGGCGAACACCTTCATGGCGGGCAATACCGCGATGGTGCTGGGCGGCCCGTGGGAGCTGCCGCGCATGCAGACCGAGGCGAAGTTCGACTGGCGCCTGGCGCTTTTGCCGGTCAAGGACGGCGTCGACATCAAAGCTTCGGCGCTCGGTGGTTACGATTTCGTGATCCCGAAGGGTGCCCGCGAGATCGACGGCGCCTTTCGCTTCGTCGAGTACATGTCGAACCCCGACATCCTCAACGAGG
>JACQAI010000365.1 GCA_016195115.1 Pseudomonadota bacterium | reverse complement strand
TGATCAAGTCGAGGCGCTGGCGATGTCCGACCGCATCGCCGTGATGGCGGCCGGCCGGATCGCCCAGATCGGCACGCCGCTCGAGCTCTACGAGCGGCCCGCCAGCCCGTTCGTCGGCGCGTTCATCGGCCGGATCAACCGGCTCGAGGGCCGGGTCGCGGCCATGGCGGACGGGCTCGCGACCATCACGCTGTCGGCGGGCGGCGCGGTGCGGGCCCCTGCGGCGCTCGCCGAGGGGGCTGCGGCGCTGGTCATGATGCGGCCGCATCGGCTGGCGCTGCGCGAGCCGGCGGTGGCGCTCGCCGCCGAGCACAACCGGCTGCTCGGGCGGGTCGACAAGGTCGTCTATGTCGGCGATCTGGTGCAGCACCATGTCGCGACCGACGGCGGTCGCCTGATCGTCGAACAGGCGACCAGCGGCACCGACTGGCAGCGCTTCACCGCCGACAGCGCCGTCGCGGTCGACTGGCGCTGGCGCGACAGCCTGGCGTTCCCGGCGGAGACGCGATGAGCGCGCGCAGCGGCCGCCGCGAGCGCCGGCTCGCCGCGCTGCTGCTGGCGCCGGCGGGCGCGGTGTCGGCGCTGTGCTTCGCCGCGCCGGTGCTGTGGCTCGGCCGCATGTCGCTCAACGAGAGCCTGCCCGGCGGTGCGCTGCGCGAGGCGCTGACCGCCGCCAGCTACGTCGAGTTCGCGACCGACGACTTCTATTTGACGATCGCGGCCAACTCGATCGCGCTCAGCCTGCAGGTGACCGCGCTGGTGCTCGTGCTGACCTATCCGATCGCGCTGTTCCTGCATCGCTGGCAGTCGCCCTGGAAACCGATCGTCGTGATCCTGACGGTATCGCCGCTGCTGGTCAGCGCGGTCGTGCGCACCTACGGCTGGATGGTCATCCTGGGCGATGCCGGCTGGCTCAACGCCGCGCTGCGCCTAATCGGCGCGATCGCCGAGCCGCTGGCGCTGATCAACAATCGCACCGGCGTGGTGATCGGCCTCACCGAGGTCCTGATGCCCTACATGGCGTTGGCGCTGATCGCCGGCTTCGGCAAGCTCGACCCGCTGCTCGAGGAGGCCGCGGCGACCTTGGGCGCGCCGCCGTGGCGGCGCTTCTGGCGCGTCACCCTGCCGCTCAGCCTGCCCGGCATCGGGCTCGGCTGCCTGCTCACCTTCGTGCTCGCGATCAGCGCCTTCATCACGCCCAAGCTGCTCGGCGGCGGCCGCGTCTTCCTGCTCGCCACCGAGATCTTCACCCAGGCGATCGAGACGCTGAACTGGCCGCTGGCGTCGGCCATCTCGGTCGTCGTGCTCGCGGTGTTCGCCGGCGCGCTGGTCTTGTACGGCCGACTGGCGCAGCGCTGGGCCGCGCTATGACGCGTGCGCGGGTCGGCCGGGTCGGCGGCCGCGCCGTCATTCTCGCCCTCTACGGCTTCCTGCTGGCGCCGTTGATCCCGATCGTCGTGGTGTCGTTCAGCAACGAAGCGATGCTCAGTTTCCCGCCGCAGATCTGGGGCGTGCGCTGGTACTTGGCACTCCTCGACAACCAGAAATTCATGGCGGCGTTTCGCGTCAGCCTGGGCATCGCGCTGACCGTCACGGCGATCAGCCTGGCGGCCGGGCTGCCGGCGGCGTTCGCGGTGGCGCGGCTGCAGTTTCCCGGGCGCGACGTGCTCTACGCCCTGTTCACCGCGCCGCTGCTGCTGCCTTCGATCGTGCTTGGGCTCGCATTGCTGCTGGTGCTGGTGCGTCTGCGTCTGACCGGCACCTATCCGGGCCTGATCGTCGCCCACCTGGTCGTGACCCTGCCCTACGTGATCCGAATCATCGCAACCGCCCTCGCCACCCTGCCGGCCGACGTCGAGGCCGCCGCCGCCAGCTTGGGCGCCAGCCCGGCCCGCGTGATCCGCCGCGTCACCCTGCCCCTGATGCTGCCCGCGATGCTGGGGGCCGCGGCGCTCGCCTTCCTGGTGTCGTTCGACGAGGTCGTGATCTCGCTGTTCGTGGTCGGCGCCAAGCTCACGACCCTGCCGGTCGAGATCTACCGCTACGTCGAGTTCCGCACCGATCCGCAGATCGCGGCGCTATCGGTGGTCCTGATGGCGATCACGGTCGCCGGCGTCGTGCTGCTCGAGCGCACGGTCGGGTTTCTGCGCGCGTTCGGCCGCTGAGTCTGCTAGACTGCAGGAGGGCGCGCGAGACTAGGACGCGAGACGCGGAGGAGACGGGATGGCTAGTTCGGTTGGTGCGGGAAGCCACGGGCACGCCGTACAGGGCAACGTCGATCACCGCGCGCGCGCGCCAGGCTCCGGCTACCAAGGTGGGCCGACCGCAATCTCGGGCAAGGGCCCGCCGCAGGACCTCGGCGCCGGCAAGGTCGCGCCGCCGAAGCCGCTGCCCAAGCACAAGGTCGACATCAAGGTGTGACGGCGCGGCGGGGGCGAAGCCCCGCGAGCGCCATCAAAGATCTGGCGCCCCTCGTCGGTGTACCGCCGGCTCGAGTCCGCAGCGTATCGGGTTACGGCTTGATCGGCTCGTTGAACGGGTCGATCACCGTGATTCCCGAGTACTGGAAGTGACGGACGTTCCCGGTTGCGACGGCGGCCTTGCGGTCGTACGCGATTGCGGCGATCTGCATGTCTTGCACGCTGCCGGGAAGACGACCTTTTCGCTTCAGGTCGGCTGCGAGCTCTGCGTAGCGGTAGGCAGCTGTCGCCTCGTACGCGTAGATGGCGTTGCGCAGATAGCTTCGGTCGATGAGATCTTCAAAGGCATTCATCGCTTGGTTGCGGCGCCGGCCTTTCGGGAGAATCTCGAAGCCATACCGGACCTCGCCGATAGTTATCGACGTAGTGGCGAGCGTCCCGGGATCAGTCCTCTTGATCCACGAGACGACATTCGGACTTGGTTGCGGCCTCAGAAGGTTCGATAGGACGTCGGTGTCAAGAATGATCATCCGAGGTCAGGTGGATCACGCAGCGGTTGGCGCTGGGGCAGCTCCAAGTCGACCCCGTGCTTGGGGCCGAACAGCTCCCGCGCGAGATCGGCAAGGTTGGGTGGCCCGACAGCCTGCTCGAGGATAACCCGCGCCTCGGTTTCGACCGTCGTGCCGTGCTGGGCAGCGCGCGTCGCGAGACGCTTGGCCACAGGGGACGGGAGATCGCGGATGACGAGGTCGGTCACGGCCAGCTCCTGAAAGGCACCGCTATCGTACCATCTTCGGGAGCGACAGGGCATGGCGGACGGTGCAGAGCGCCGGCTCACGTGACTGCTGCGCTGCAGAAGAGGGCTTGACTCCGCTGGTGAGTGGGCGCTTACTTCGCGGCCCATGGCTACCATCCGTCTGGATTCCGAAGAGCGCCGCCGCGGCATCGTCGAGGCGGCCATGCCGCTGTTCGCACGCAAGGGCTTCGCCGGCACCACGACCAAGGAGATCGCCGAGGCGGCGCACATCTCCGAAGCGCTGCTGTTCAAGCACTACCCGACCAAAGGCACGCTCTATCAGGAGATGCTGCGCTCGGGCTGCTCGGCCGATCCGGCGCTGCTCGAGCGGTTGCGCGTGATCGAGCCGTCGACCCAGACCCTGATCCACATGATGCACTTCATGGTCTACCACTTCGTGCTCGGGGCGTTCGGCAGCGCGTCCGAGCGCGAGCCGCGCCAACGCCTGGTGCTCAACAGCTTCCTTGAGGACGGCGAGTTCGCGCGCCTGGTGTTCGACTGGGTCGCGACCGAAGTGTTCCCCAAGTTCGGCGCCTCGGTCGAGGCCGCTGAGCGCGCCGGCGACGTCGTGGCGCTCGGGATTCCGGCGGTCAACCGGTTCTGGTTCGCCCAGCACATCGCCGCGATGCTCGCCTATGCCCGGCTGCCCGGCGGCTCGGTCGTGCCCTACGACGGCGACACCCTGACGGTGATCGGCCAGGCGGTGCACTTCATCCTGCGCGGCATCGGCATGAAAGACGAGGTAATTGCCGCCCAGTACGACCCCAAGGCTCTATCGATCTTCTTCCAGCCGATCCCGGCCTAGTGATCTTGGAGTAGGCATAAGTGGTTACTCACTCACATACTGATCGGCCGACCAATTTTGGCCCGTCCGAGCGTGCGACCCGGAGCCCCGGGCGACCGCCGAGCACGCGGCGCAAGGTGATCTGGTTCGGCCTGGTCGCGCTGCTGCTCGGCCTGGTGTTCGGCGGTTTCTGGGCCTACGACCGCATGCGCAGCCAGATGACCGCGCAGTTCTTCGCGACCATGAAGCCGCCGCCGACGCAGGTTGCAGCGGTCACCGCGACCGCGCAGGACCTGCCGCGCTCGCTCGGCGCCATCGGTACGCTGTACGCCGTCCATCAGGTGATGGTCGCACCGGAGGTCGGCGGCCGCGTCGCTCAGATCTTCTTCCAGGCCGGCGCGACCGTGCAGGCCGGCGATCCGCTGGTCCAGCTCAACGACAAGCCCGAGCAGGGCGACCTCGCCAACTACCGCGCCCAGGCCAAGGTCGCCGAGCTCAATCTCGGGCGGTCGAAGGAACTGGTGTCACGCCAGTTCACGCCGCAGGCCACGGTCGATCAGAACCAGGCGATCCTCGAGCAGGCGCAGGCCAACATCGCGCGCATCCAGGCGATGATCGCCCAAAAGCTGATCCGCGCGCCGTTCGGCGGCCAGCTCGGCATCCGTCAGGTCGAGCTCGGCCAGTTTCTCAATGCCGGCGGCGCGGTCGTCACCTTGACCGACCTCGACACGCTCTACGTCAACTTCACCTTGCCGGAGCAGAGCAGCAGCCAGCTCGCGGTCGGGCAGGGCGTGCAGATCCGCGTCGACGCCTATCCGGGCCGCGGCTTCGAGGCCAAGCTCACCACGGTCGAACCGCAGGTCGCGGCCGAGACCCGCTCCATCAAGCTGCAGGCGACCCTGAGCAACCCCGAGCACCTGCTGCTGCCCGGCATGTTCGCCAACATCGCCGTGGTGCTGCCGAGCCAGCCCGACGTCCTGACGGTGCCCGAGACCGCGGTCGACTACAGCCTCTACGGCGACGCCGTGTTCGTGATCCGCGAGACCGGCCGCGACGCCAACGGCAAGCCGGTCCTCACCGCCACGCGCACCTTCGTGAAGACCGGCGAGCGCTTCGCCAGCCGCGTCGTCATCCTCGAGGGCCTCAAGGCCGGCGACCAAATCGCGGCCTCGGGCCAGCTCAAGCTCATCACCGGCGCCCCGGTCGTGATCAACGACAGCACGTCGCTCGCACCGCGCGCGACCGTGCCGACCAACTGACGGATGCGCCAGCATCCGTCATCCCGGCGAACGCCGGGATCCAGGGTCGCACGCTCCGGCACCCGTCACGCGCCCCTGGATCCCGGCTTGCGCCGGGATGACGGCGGAAGAATTTCGCGACACCAAACCATCGATCGAGCGCAATCATGACCGATCTGTTCATCCGCCGGCCCGTGCTGGCGACCGTGGTCAGCCTGCTGATCCTGCTGATCGGGGTGCGC
>JACQAI010000112.1 GCA_016195115.1 Pseudomonadota bacterium | reverse complement strand
GTGGCCGAAGACCGCACCGCTCGACGACGATCGCTACGCGCGCCGCCGCCCGACCCGCCGCCCCGGCTCGTGGATGACGGCGTAGGACGCGGCATTCGCCATCTTCTTACTCAGGACGGGATGTCGGAACCATGGGAGGCTATCTCTACAACCCACCCGCTTGGGGCGTCTACCAAGGCGACCCACCGAACCTCGTGCAGCCCCCGCCGCTCGACATCGCGGCTTGGCAGCAACTTGCCTCTCAGTTCTTAGGCAATCCACCAGGCACGCTCGCGCTGCCGCAAGACGCGACATCACCGGAGTCGGAGACGAACCGGGCGCCGATCCAGCTTGCTGCCATCGGAGATCAGCCGCCGTGGCCGCCGGGCTACGATCCGCACACATGGCAGATGAGGAAGTGGGACGACGGAAGGTGGGAATTGACCGATCCCGAACGTCAGAGACATCTCCCACACGCGGAGGATAAGGGTCATTGGCGCCACTGGGACATTCAGGGGCCCGGCGGAGATGACCGCGGGAGTTGGCCGCGGAACAAGAGAAAGGTTTGGTCGACTCAGAAACGGTCCCCGTATGACGACCAGAGCGCCGAAGATCCCAACGGCGACGCGCCGCCTTGGCAACCGCCGCTGGACCTGTTTGCGCCGCTGCCCGAACGGCTCCCCGCGGTCCCCGGCACTCGGTCCCCGTGGATCAGGATACCGGGCGTGGTACTCCCGTGATGTTTCGGCGCGCGCAAGAAATCAATACAATCACCGGCGAGAAAGGGGGCGTTCGATGCTGACGTTTCGCATGGCTGAAAATCGCGACGCGGTCGAAATTGTCTGTGATGCCCGGGGAGTCGCAGTGCTCCTGGCGGCAATTGCCAAGGTGATGTCGGAAGGGTCGTCGCACAAGCATCTGTTCGGACCTGCGGCGGGCGGCGGCCGTGACCTCGACGCAGCGGATCCTTGGGGGCAGAAGTCCGTCAGCGAGGTGGTCATCGTCTATGACGAGCATGGAGATCGCTGACGCGGACGCGGAGCGGCGCCGCGTCGACAGAGTAGGCGGATCGGAGGATCGTCGCCTTCAGGTACTGTTTCCGGCGCCGACTGTCGCCGCGAATGTGGTGACCCAATCCCGTTCGTCTTGGGTGTCGGGAACGCTCACGCCGCGAGCCTGGGCGATCGCCGCAAAAGCCGAGTCGGGCGGTATGCCGGCGCACACCAGAACGCACGCGGCGATGACGGACGAACGGCCGATGCCGGCTCGACAATGCACCGCGACGGCTTTGCCCTCGCGCACCATCGCATATGCCGCATGGGCGAGGGCTGTCGCGTCGCGAAGCGAAGCTGGCACGCCGCGATCGGGGATCGGATAGGCGACGAATGCGATGCCATGGCGCTGACAAAGTTCTGCTTCGCTGTGCAGACCAAGCTCCGCGATCTCCTCCCGTTCGAGCAGGCAGATGACGGTGTCGACGCCCTCGGCGCGCCAGCCGGCGATCTCGTCGTCGAGCCAGTCGCCGGCGCGTGGTCGCGCCATGATGGCCTCGCCGCGTTCGACGCCGATTTCGCAGGCGCACCGCGCAGTCCCGGTGTCCCGGATGACGGCGCTGCACCGGGCGCTGACCAGGCTGTCCCGGCCAGCCGGCCCGACGATGCGCCCGGTGCGTTGCCGCCGCCCGATAGGGGGATGCCGCTCGCCGCGGGCGAGCAGGGGGCGCGCGACACTCAAGACGGCGCCGCCGCAGACTCAGAGGTCGATGCGGATGCCGACGCGAGCGCCGAGCCGTATCAAGTGGCCGCCGCAGGACGCGGGCAGCGCCGGGGTAAACCGGTTGCGAAGCCGTTGGCGCCGGAGCAGATCGCCCAATTGGAGCAGCACCTGAAGCATCCGAACGTGCAGGCGTTCTTGAGCCTGATCGCCAACGCGGAAGGCGCCACGTACGATTCGCGTTACGGTGATCGCCCCGGAGGCAAGCGGAATGCCTTCCCCGACTATTCGCAGTATCCCGTCACGGATGAGAAGGGAATGCCCGCCAAGGGGCCGGCGGGGCGATACCAGATCGCGCCTGAGACCTATGGAGACCTCAGGCAGAAGCTCGGGCTCGACGACTTCTCGCCCCACACGCAAGACCTGATGGCTGCGCAGCTGCTCGTCGAGCAGGGCGCCATGCCGCATCTGCTCGCGGGCAATTTCGACGCGGCTCTGTCCGGGGCAGCGCCGAAGTGGCGGTCCTTGGCGCGAGGCCCCGGATTGTCGAACGTGACGCCACCGCAGCAGCCCTATGTGCCCTACGAGCGGCTCCGACCGCTCTTCGACCTCTATCGCGCACCCTAGCGCGTCGCCCGGCAGCGGCCGCCCCTGGCAGCCACTTTTCGTCTCAGATTCGCCATAATCCCTTTGGAAGATGGCAGTCGTCTGGTTGCGCGGGCGGCGCTTCGTGCGTCCGAGCAAACGGTCAAGGGGCTGGTGTGGTGTTGTCCCGACGTATTTCGGCGCTAGCGGTTGCGCTCGGGGTTGTGGTCGCGCCGGCCGCGGCGTCCGCTGCCGAGCCGTCGCCGATGGAACGTCCCGCGCGTGAGGTCGAGGCCGACATCCGTGCGCTGTTCGGCTGTCCCCCGCGCACGAAGAACGGTGTAACGGGTTGCCCGGTATCGGTATTTGCGGACCCCATGGATGGCACGGTCGATCTCGTTCAATTGGAGACCTCGATCGACGACGCGCCGCGCAATCTCGAGGCAGATGTGCAAGTTCGCAAGCGGCACATCGCGTTGATACGCTACCTGTTGCCGACCTGGCGCAAGGGGCCGGCATGGCTCACCCAGAGGCTCTCGGGCACGGGGCGACGCTACGCCAAACAGGCGGTGCGCGTCGGTGCCGTGACCGTGGCGATCGCGCGGCGCTGGAGCATGGCCGGGGACTGGGATGCAGTCGAGGTCATGGTCACCAAGGGAGCCGCGCTCGACGATCCACTCGTGCGCGCGACGCCGCCGCGCTGGATGACCGTCGAAGCCCTGCCGCCGTCCGATCGCGCGACCGCTCGACGCGAGTTCAAGGAGAACACGCTCTGCGACGGGAGCGATGACATGGCATACATCTGCGCCGAGGACGCTCGCGTCGCCCAGGTGGCGTTGCCGGGGGGCTCGGACCTGCTGGTCGTGCGCTATCCGAACGCCACGGAATCCGATCATGGCTTCTCGGTGTTCGGTCCTGCCGATCGCCACGGCCGTCGCGCGGTGACCGGACGCTTCCTGAGCGCACGAGACTTCGAGGTGGTGCCGGGCGCCGGCGCGCACGCCTGGCCGGACCTGCGGCTGACCGAGTTTCTGCGCTGCGACCGCGACGAGCAGGAACACATGATCCACTGCTGGGACGCGGTGTTCCGGTGGAACGGCACGGACTGGGATTTCGAGCGGCGGCTCGAGTACCGCCCGGACGGGCTCTGGCGCCTGGGTCCGGCGGCGGAACAGGGCGCGGTACCCTAGAGCGGTAGCCGGGAATGTGGTCGACTGCGGCTACATCGCAATCGAATCTCCGGCGAGCCGGGGGCGGCGCGATGCCGTCCGAACAGTACGGCGAGCGTTCCGAAACCGGCGCGTTCGGGCGTTTCCGCGATCACGTGCGCGGCCGCTTGACAGCACCCCGAGCGCCCACTTATACGCCGCCTCCAGGGAGCGAATACGCTCGCTCCCAGCGCCGTCGAGCCTCTCGTGTGTGCCCGGCGCGGTTTCAAGCGATCCCTGATCGCTGTCGTCTCCTATTGTCGCGCGCACGACGTGCTCCGGTGTGGCGTCCGTGGCGCCAACCACTCCGTCGCGCGCGACAGGGGGATTCAGCGGTCGGCGGCGCCGGCTACGTGCGCGACCGGGTCGTCATCGCCTGCGACGCTTCTTGCGGCCGCTGACGTCGGCTTGTGGCGCTGGAACGGGCGGGCGCGGCGGCTCCAGGCGCGCCCGCACGCGCGCGCCGGCGGCGTCGCGCGTGTCGTCCTCGCCGATCACCGGCACGCCGCCGACGACCGCGGTCTCGCGCTCCTGGGGGAAGCAGAACATGTTGATCGAGATGGTGTCGCCGAAGACGTTGTGCGGCTGCTTGACGTGGTTGTCGGGGTTGAACAGCGGCGCCGCGTACCACCAGGCGCGATAGCCGAACCCCAGGATCGTCGCGATCAGGCGCTTCGACCTGTCGTCGCGGTTGTTCTCGACATAGAGGATCGGCCGCAGGCGCGCGATCGTGGCGGCGGCGCCCTCGAGCACCTCGATCTCCATGCCCTCGACGTCGGCCTTGATCAGGTCGAGCCGGGCGAGCTTGAGCGCATCGATGGTCTCGACCGGCACCGCGCTACCGCGATCGGCGCTCAGCGACAGGCCGCCGAAATTCTCCACCGCGCGGTAGTCCATCTCGGGCACGCGCAGCGAGCCGGCCGCGCTGCCGAGCGCGGCCTCGCGGACCTCGACCTGGGCGAGGCCGTTCTGGCTCACGTTCCGCCGTAGCAGCGCCGCGATGACGGGCTGGGGCTCGTACGCGATCACCTTGCCCGACGGGCCGACCGCCTTGGCGATCGGCACGGTCAGCGCGCCGAGATTGGCGCCGGCCTCGACGACCACCGCGCCCGGCCGCAAGAGCTGCTGGAACAGCATGGTCTCGTGCTCGGAGAACTCGCCGTAAAGGTCGAGCGACCGGCCGACGAACATGTCGTTGGGCAGGTAGCTGAAGGTGCCGTGGCGGCCGACCACGGTCTTGAACGAAATCTCGATCCGCGCCATCGGCCGCAGTTTATCGCAGCGCGGCGCGGCGGGCGACCCTTCGCCATCGTCATCCTCAACCAACGGAGAGCACCATGACACAGCAGCCCCTTGCGACGCTGGCGCTGGTCGGCGCGCTGACGCTGGCCGGCGTCGCGCTGGCCCAAACCATCGTGCCGGGCACCACCGCGACCCTGCTCGGCACCCAGACGGCCGACCAGGTCAAGATCATCGGCGGCACAATCGACGGCACCGCGATCGGCGCGGGCGCGCCGGCGTCGGGCGCCTTCACCAGCCTGACCGCCAGCGGCGCGGTCAACTTCAGCGGCGGCGCCCTGACCTTGCCGGCGCAGGCGGCCAACACCACGCTGGCCAACGCCACCGGCTCGAGCGCGGCGCCGGCCGCGGTCGCGACGCCGCTGCTCTATCCCAAGACGACGTTCCGCAACCTGCTCGACAACGGTGCCTTCAATCTCTACCAGCGCGGCACTACGGCGGTGCCGTCGATCAACACCACGGCGACCTACCACGCCGACCGCTGGGCGGGCTTTGCCAACAACGCCGGCGCCTCGGTCACCC
>JACQAI010000353.1 GCA_016195115.1 Pseudomonadota bacterium | reverse complement strand
CCCACAGGTCGGCGCGCATCCGGCGCGTGATCTCGCGCACCTCTTCGATCGAGCGGGTCCGGAAGGTGACGCCGATATAGTCGATGCGCTTCAGCGCGTGCAGGTCGTAGTTGAACTCGCCGCGCGTGCCGCCGAGCCGGCCGACATTGACGATGCGGCCGAGCACCGCGGCGGCCTTCATGTTGTCGTTGGCGACCGAGGCCGAGACCTGGTCGACGATCAGGTCGACGCCCTTGCCGTCGGTCGCCTTGGTCACGACGTCGGCCCAGCCCGGGTCCTTGGTGTCGATCGCCAGGTCGGCGCCGAATTCCTTGAGGCGCGCGCGCCGCTCGGCGTTGGTCGAGCTGCCGAGCACCAGCTTGGCGCCCTTGAGCTTGGCGATCTGCAGGCCCATCAGGCCGACGCCCGAGCTGGCGCCCTGGATCAGCACCGACTCGCCGGCCTTGAGCCGGCCGTTGGTCACCACCGCATCGTGCATGGTCTGGAGCGCGATCGGCAGGGTCGCGGCCTGCTCGTAGCTCATGTTGTTGGCCGGGATCGGCTGGGCGCGGCCCCAGTCCGCGACCGCATACTCGGCAAAGCCGGCGCCGCCCGAGCACATCACGCGGTCGCCCGCCTTCAGGTTCTTGACCTCGCTGCCGATCGCAGCGACCTCGCCCGACCACTCCAGCCCGACGATCGTGCCGGCGCCGCCGATGCGGCCATGCGCGTGGCCGGCCGCGACCCCGACGTCGGCGCGGTTCAAGCCGGCGGCACGCACGCGCACCAGCACCTCGTTCGGCTTGGGCGTCGGCTGCGGCACCTCGCGAATCTCGACCCCACCCCCTTCAGCAACCACGGCGGCTTTCATGGTGACTTCCTCCCTTAGGGTTCACCGCAGAGAGCGCAGAGGGACGCAGAGGAAGGCAAGAAGCCTCTGCGTCCCTCTGCGCTCTCTGCGGTAAAGAATCTACTCCGCGGCGGCGCGCGGGCGGGCGCGCTGCACGACGCGCCAGACGCTCTCGGGCGTCAGCGGCATGTCGACATGGGCGATCGCGGGATCCTGCAGCGCGTCGACCACGGCGCTGACGATCGCGGGCGGGGCGCCGCACGCGCCGCCTTCGCCGATGCCCTTGACGCCGAGCTCGTTCGACGGATTGCGCACCGGGTTGAAGCCGAGGTCGAGATGGGGCATGTCGTCGGCGCGCGGCATCGCGTAGTCCATGAACGAGCCGGCGAGCAGCTGGCCCGAGCCGGCGTCGTAGGCGGTGTGCTCGAGCATCGCCTGGCCGAGCCCCATGCAGACGCCGCCGTGGACCTGGCCGGCGACCAGCAACGGGTTGATGATCACGCCGCAATCGTCGACGCAGGTGTACTTCGCGACGCTGACCCGGCCGGTGTCGGGATCGATCTCGACCTCGGCGATGTGCGCGCCGTTGGGGAAGTTGCACTCGGTCGGCCGCGTGTAGAGGCAGGTCTCGACCAGGCCGGGCTTCTCGCCCTCGGGCAGCTTGGCGGGATCGAGCGCCAGCACCGCGAGGTCGCGCAGGGTGATGCGCACATCGGTGCCGCCGACCTCGAGCACGCCGTTGCGGTAGACGATGTCGGCCTCGGCGGCCTCGAGCGCGTGCGCCGCCAGCCGCTTGGCCTTGGCGATGATCTGGTCCGAGGCGCGCGCGCTGGCGACGCCGCCCATCTGCGAGGAGCGCGAGCCGCCGGTGCCGTTGCCGGCGGTCACGAACGCGGTGTCGCCCTGCAGCAGGTCGATCGAGTCGAAGGGCACGCCGAGTTTCTGGGAAACAATTTGCGCGAACGCGGTCTCGTGGCCCTGGCCATGGCTGAACGTGCCCATGATGAGGTGCACGCGGCCTTCCGGCGTGATGCGCACGGTCGCGGTCTCGTTGGGTTGGCCGCCCGAGGCCTCGATGTAGTAGCCCAAGCCGATGCCGCGCAGCACGCCGCGCCGCCGCGCCTCGGCGCGGCGGCCCTCGAAGCCGGTCCAGTCGGCCTTCGCGAGCGCCTGTTCCATGGTCTCCTGGAAATGGCCCGAGTCGATCACCATGCCGACCTGGTTCTTGTAGGGCAGCTGGTCGGGCTTGATGAAGTTGCGCCGGCGGATCTCGTCGCGCTCGAGCCCGAGAGCACGGGCTCCGACATCGAGCAGCCGCTCCAGCTGATAGGCGATCTCGGGCCGCCCGGCGCCGCGATAGGCATCGGTCGGCACCGTGTTGGTGAACATCACGCGCACCGACAGCTGCATCGCCGGCACGTCGTAGACCGTGCCGGCGACGCGCGCGCCGGCGACCGTCGAGATGCGTGGCCCGAAGTCGAGCAGATAGGCGCCGACGTTGGCGTGGGTCTGGATGCGCACGCCGAGCACGCGGCCCGCCGGGTCGAACGCCATCTCGCCGTGGCTGATGTGATCGCGGCCGTGCGGATCGCACACCATGGTCTCCTGGCGGTCGGCGCACCACTTGACCGGACGCTTCAGGCGTTTTGCCGCCCACACCACCAACACGGTCTCGGGGAACAGCTTGCCGCGCAGGCCGAAGCCGCCGCCGACGTCGGGCGAGACCACGCGCACCTTGTCCTTCGGCACCTTGAACGCGATGGTGGCGAGCGCGTTCTGCACCCGAATCACGCCTTGCGTGGGCGAATAAAGCGTGTGGGTCTGCGTCGCTTCATCCCATGCCGCGAGCGCGACGCGGGGCTCCATGGGGCTGCCAACCACGCGGTTGTTGACGAAGTCGAGCGCCACGACCTTGTGGGCGCGTGCGAATGCCGCCTCGACCGCGGTGCCGTCGTGGCTCACCCAGTGCACGCACAGATTGGAGCCGCGCTCGGGATAGAGCAGGGGGGCGCCCGGCTGGTCGGCCGCGCGCGCGTCGACCACGGTCGGCAGATCCTCGTAGTCGACCTCGATCAGCTCGGCGGCGTCGCGCGCCTGCTCCGGGCTCTCGGCGACCACGTAGGCGACCGGGTTGCCGACGAAGCGTACCGTGTCGCGCGCCAGCAGCGGCCGCGTCGGCTTGAACATCTTCTCGCCGCCCTTGCCGGGCACGTCGACCTGCACCGGCAGCTCGGGCAATCCGTCGGCGTCGAGATCCGCGATCGTGAAGACGCCGAGCACCCCGGGCGCCTGCTTTGCGGCGGCGGTATCCAGCGAGCGGATCCGGGCGTGGGCGTGCGCCGAGCGCAGCACATAGCCGTAGGCCTGGCCGTCGAGATTCATGTCATCGGTGAACCGGCCGGCGCCGGTGACCAGCCGCTGGTCCTCCTTGCGCCGCACCGGCTGGCCGATGCCGAACGCCTCGAGGTCGTGGTCGTCGGTCTGCTGGGGCATGCGCTGCCTCTCCTCAGGGCGCCCACAGGCGCTCTCGATCGGACGATGTGCGGTGGACGCGCCGGTGCGCCTGGCGCTGCGGCGCCGAGGACCTTCACGGGGATCATAGCGCGACCGCATTCGGCCCCGTCAACCGTGGCCGCCGGCCGACCATCGGGCTCGGGTGGCGGGGTGCGCCTCAGGCCGCGGCGCGCGGATTGATCGCCCGGGCGCTCTCGGCGAAGCCGGCACCGAGGAACTCCGGCTTCTTGTAGAAGCCGGCCAGCCAGCTCGCGAGCAGACACAGCTCCTCGAGCCGCACCAGCTCGTCCAGGGCGCCGGGCGGGAATTTGATGCTGAACGCCTCTTGGATGGTCTCGAGGATCTGCTCGATCTGCTCGAGCGACAGCGCCAGGTCCTGTTCGATCGTGGCGGTGCGGGTGAGCTTGGCCTCGTCGATGCCGTATTCGTCGCGGATCAGCTTCACGATCCAGCGGAACATGTTCATCCAATTCGAGACTTCTTCGGACCCGCGCATGGCGCCCCGTTCCAGAAGCGCAGCGAGTCTGTGGTCGAAACCTTATGGCGAGCTTAAAAATCGTATCAAATTTATTGACCGGCGCGTGACCGGCGTCACAGCACCGCCTCGGCGACCACGCGCAGCGCCTCGACATTGGCACCGGCCAACAGCAAGGTGCCGACCCGGTGATCCTTGGCGATCGCCTGCCAGGCCTGCAGGCGGTCGCGAATGCGTTCCTTGGGCCCGATCAATGAAATGTCGTCGATCAGGGCGTCGGGCACCGCGGCCTCGGCGTCCTTGCGGCGGCCGGCGAGGAAATGGTCCTGGATCGCCACCGCCGCTGCCTCGTAGCCGAGCCGCTTGACGAAGTCGTTGTAGAAGTTGCGGCCGCGCGCGCCCATGCCGCCGATATAGAGCGCGAGCTCGGGCCGGAGCGCGTCGCGGCAGGCCGCAACGTCGTCGCCGACGCGGATGCGCACGTAGGGTGCCAGATCGAAGTCGGCCAGGGTCTTGGTGTGGCCGGCCTTGGCCATGCCCTCGAGCACCGGCGCCGTCACCGCCTCGGCCTTCTCGGGCGACATGTAGATCGGCAGCACGCCGTCGGCGATCTCGCCGGCGGTGCGCAGCCCGGCCGGCGAGATCGCCGCGGTGTAGAACTTGATCGGCTTGCCATGGATGATGCTCTTCAGCGGCTTGCCGAGGCCGGTCGCGCCGGGGCCGGCATAGGGGATCTGGTAGTGCTCGCCCTGGTGCTCGAGCGGCGCCTCGCGCGCCACGATCTTGCGGATGATCGAGATGTATTCGCGGGTGCGCGCGTGCGGCTTGCCGAACGGCACGCCGTGCCAGCCCTCGATCACCTGGGGGCCCGACGGGCCGACGCCGCACAGGAAGCGGTCGCCCGACAGCGACTGCAGGGTCATGGCGGTCATCGCCGCGCACGCCGGGGTGCGCGCCGGGATCTGCATGATGCCGGTGCCGACCTTGATCGTGGTGGTGCGCGCCAGCATCCAGGCGGTCGGCGACACCGCGTCGCTGCCGTAGGCCTCGCCGACCCACACTTCGCTGTAGCCGAGGCGCTCGGCCTCGAGCACCGGCGTCATGTCGAGCCCGGCCTCGCCGGGGAACCGCAGCACCATGCCGAGCTTCATACGCCGCCTCCTGGGATCGCGCCGGCGCCCAGGATAGCATCAAGCGCAGCGTGACCGAGTCGTTCGACCTCCTGGCCCTGCCGGTCGCCGCGGCGGGCGTGTTCCTGATCGCCTTCATGAAGGGCGCGTTCGGTGGCGGCTTCGCGATCATCGGCATCCCGCTGCTGTCGCTCGTGATCGATCCGATCTCGGCCGGTGCGCTCTTGGCGCCGCTGTTCATAGCGATGGATATTTTCGCGTTCCGCTACTGGCGGCCGTCGACCTGGTCGCGCCCCGACATCGTCATGCTGGTGCCGGCGCTGGTGGTCGGCGTCGCGCTCGGCTACGCCGTGCTGAGCCGCCTCGACCGCCACGCCATCGAGGTCGCCATGGCGCTGCTGACGCTCGGCTTCGCGGCGCTGTGGCTCAAGGGCGGCGGCCGGGTCGAGGCGCGGCCGCGCTCGTGGCCCAAGGCGCTGGCAGCCGGTTTCGGCGCGGGCATCACGACCATGGTCGCGCACTCGGGCGGGCCGCCGTTGGCCATGTATCTGCTGCCGCTCGGCCTGCCGAAGCTGATCTACGCCGGCACCACCAGCCTGTTCTTCTGCGTCGCCAATGTGCTCAAGGCCGGGCCGTGGATCATGCTGGGCGGCCCGTCGCGCGCGCTCTGGATCCTGACGGCGTTGTGCCTGCCCGCGGTGCCGCTCGGCGTCTGGGTCGGCTGGCGGATGCACGCGCGGCTCGACCAGCTGCAGCTCTATCGCGCCTGCTACGGCCTGCTGGCCGTCACCGCGTGCAAGCTGCTGTGGGACGGCGTCGGCGGCTATCTCGGGCACTGAAGCGCGAAGTGCCGGCCGGGCCCTTGGGGAATTTGGTGGAGCCAAGCGGGATCGAACCGCTGACCTCTACAATGCCATTGTAGCGCTCTCCCAGCTGAGCTATGGCCCCCCGCGGTCGGCTGGCGTACTTAGGCGCTCGGTCCGGTGCGCGCAAGCAAAAAATGCTGCGCCGACAAGCCGGTCGGGCGCTTCAACTCCTCAATTCCGGGGACACGATACGCAACTCCGCGGTTGCCCTTTGGCTGATCTCCTCACTTCTAATTCCAGGGACACTATACTTAATCCCGCGCGGTCGCCTTCGGCTTGGGCCCCGGCTTCTGCCGCGCGAGCGGGCGATCGAGACGCCGCTCGAGCCGGGCGACGAACCGCGCCGAGCCGAGCGGCCGGCCGGTACGCTCGCCGGCGCGGATCGCCGCGTGCTCGTCGTCGCCCAGACCCCCGGCCAGGAAATCCGCCCACGCGGGGACGAGCGCCAACAGCGGCCGCACGCGCACCAGCGCATCGTCCTCGCCGGCGAGATGGGCGCGCGCGC
>JACQAI010000352.1 GCA_016195115.1 Pseudomonadota bacterium | reverse complement strand
GTCACGGCGTCACGGCGCTGGGCGACGTGCGCTCGTTCCCGCGCTCGCGCTTCAATCCGCAGTTCAACCGCGAGCGCCTCGACGCGGCCCTGCGCGAGCACGGCATCGGCTACGTGTTCCTGGGCGACGCGCTGGGCGGCAAGCGCGACGATGCGGCCGCGCGCGACTATATCACGATGGCCGCCGCGCCATCGTTCCAGGCCGGGCTCGCGCGCGTGCGCGAGGGCGCGGCGCGCCACCGCGTCGCGCTGATGTGCGCCGAGAAGGATCCGCTCGACTGCCACCGCTTTGTGCTGGTGTGCCGGCACTTGCGCCGCGACCTCGAGATCGCCCACATCCTCGCCGACGGCACGCTCGAGCTGGAGGCGACGACCGAGGACCGCCTGCTCGTAGCCGCCAAGCTGACGCCGGAAAGCGCCGGTGGCCTGCTCGACCAGGGCCGCGAGGCCGCGCTCGAGCTGGCCTACGACCGACGCGGCGCGGCGATGACGCGACCGAAGAAATCGCGCGGCTGAGCCGCCCCTTGCGGGCCCTCACCCGGAGTGATAACTAACCGTCCCTCGGGCGGGCGGGGCGTAGCTTAGCCTGGTAAAGCGCCTGCTTCGGGAGCAGGAGAGCGGAGGTTCGAATCCTCTCGCCCCGACCAGTCCCCGTTCAGAGATCCGCGACGCGGATGTAGACGCCGACGGCGGCCGCCACGACCAGGCCGAGCGCGGCGGTCAGCGCGTCGGCAAAGCCGAGCTCGCGGCTGACCAGGTACCACAATACGAACACGCCGAACGCGATCACGAAGGCGCCGAACAGCGACGCCGGCGAGCGCTTGAGATGGGTCGCCTGCGCCATCGCCTAGGCCCGCACCATCGCGGCGCGTGGATCGTCGGTCGCGGCGCGCGTCTTCTTGAGGTCGGTCTTGACGTGGGCCGTGTCGTAACCGTTGAAGACGTGACCGAGCACGCCGCGGTTGAGATCGCTGGTGGCGAACAGCCAGTCGGCGATCGGATAGGTCAGGTTGAAGTTCTTCTCCATCATGATCGCGGTGTTGTGGTGCGCGACGTGATGGCGCCGGATCGTGTTGACAAACGGCATGGTGCGGACGAACCAGCCTTCCTTCAGATGGCAGCACAGATGGAAGAACTCGTAGTTCAGGTAGATGCCGGCGGTGGTGCACATCAGCAGCCACGCCGCGTTGGTCGACCAGATCTGGCTAGCGACCCACGCCGGCGCGATCGACAGGGTCATGAAGGCGACCAGCGCGTAGGGCGGAAAGAAGGTGATGCGGTAGTCCCGCGTCGTGTCGATCGTCCATTCCTGGTCGGTGAAGAACTGGTGATGGGCGAGCGTGTGGCGCTTGTAGATGCCCATGAAGCCCTTGCGCGGCCGGTGCATGACATAGCGGTGAATCCACCACTCGAAAATGTTGGCGGCGAGGAAGGTCGCCGGCACGATCAGGAAGTCGATCAAGGTCGGCTGATGGATCTGCTGGACGAAGTACCAGATGCCGCTGAGGCCGATGGCGTAGATCATGAAAACGTGAAGCGGGCCGCTGTAGAGCGGCGCGACGCGCTCGCGGTAGTCGGCGCGGAACGCTTCCTGACGCTTCGACAGCATGGCGCTTCCTCCTCACGCACGGACGGGCCTGCGTCTCATATATCACTCATATATTTCGCCGGCAAGCCGTCCCTGGGGCCACTCCCCGCAACCGTGGTAAGGTCCGCGCATGGCTGAGACCGCTTCGTTCGAGAGCGCGCTCGACGCGCGGGTCGACGAGATCCTCGACCGCTGCACCCGATGCGGCGCCTGCGTCGAGGCCTGTCCGATGCCCGCCCCGGTCGGCCTCGACGTCAGCGATCCCAAGGGCGTGGTCGGCGGCGTGCTCGACATCCTCAAGGGTGGCGCCGGCACGCCGGAAGCCGCGCGCTGGGCGGCGATCTGCTCGGGCAGCGGCAACTGCATCCCGGCGTGCCACGACGGCGTCAACCCGCGCTTCATGCTGACGATGGCGCGGCTCGCCCTGCAGAAGCGCAAAGACGGACCCGAGCGCCGGCGCGCCAGCCAGGCCAGCTTCGTGCAGATGACGCGCGGCGTGCGCGTGCTGTCGCGCCTGCAGCTGTCGCCCGAGCTGCTCGCGCGCTTCGGCCCCGAGGCGGCGCCGGCGAGCGACGCGCCGCCCGATCTGGTGTTCTACACCGGCTGCAATCTGCTCAAGACGCCGCACATCGCGCTGCTCTGCCTCGACGTGCTCGACGCGCTCGAGATCAACTACCGGGTCGCGGGCGGCCCGGCGAGCTGCTGCGGCGTCCTGCAGACCCGCGGCGGCGACCTCGCGGCGGCCGGCCGGGTCGCCTACCGGACGCTCGACCGCTTCGGCGGCACGACCACGAACACGGTGCTGTCGTGGTGTCCGACCTGCCAGGTCCAGCTCGGCGAGACCGTGCTGCCGAGTCGGCGCGCCCAAGAGACCAACCCATCCGGGCTCGAGATGGAGCCGCTGGTGATCTGGCTCGATCGCCGGCTCGACGAGCTCAAGCGCCTGATGGTCCACCCGGTGAACAAGCGCGTGGCGCTGCACGACCATCCCGGCGTGTCGGGCGCCGGCGCCGCGGTGCGCCGCATCCTCGAGGCGATCCCCGGGCTCGACTTCGTCGACCTCGAGCAGCTGCCGGTCGGCTACATGTGCAACACGCTGCGGCCGGTGCCGGCGTTCAAGCGCGACCTGCATCAACATCTACTCGAGGCCGCCTCAGCCGCCGGCGTCGACACGCTCGCCGGGGTCTATCACGCCTGCCATCGTGAGCTGTGCGCGCACGAGCGCGACTGGCCGTTCGAGGTCGTCAACTTCATGGAGCTGATCGGCGCGGCGATGGGCCTGCACCGCCCCGACCTGTTCAAGCGCCTGAAGATGCTCCAGGACGTCGACGCCGTGATCGCCGACAGCCAAGAGCTGATCGCCGCGCACGGCCTCGATCTCGAGGAGGTGCGCAGCGTCATCATCGAGGACATGCTGG
>JACQAI010000351.1 GCA_016195115.1 Pseudomonadota bacterium | reverse complement strand
GCCTGCTCGCGCGTCAGACGCCCGGCGGTGACCTCGGTCTCGAGCGATTGAGCCAGTCCGACCGTGACTTCGACGATCCCACGTAGCATGGCGACGCGGTCGTCCATCATGCGCTGGTGCTGGAAGCTCGCGGCGATTCCCAGCACCACGATCAGGGACAGCGCCGAAGCGCCGAGTACCAGGATCAGCTTCATGCTCACGGTGAGATGGTTCAAGATTCGCATCGAAATACCCCTCGAAATCGTCTGCCGATCAGGCAAGGGCGCGCGGTCCAGCCCGATCCGGATCCGGTTCTTTCACGGAAGGCCTAAGCCCGAGTTAAAAGTTGATATAAATGTTTGTATTCCGCGCGGCGCCGGTGGATCAACGCAGCAGCAGCGCGAGGGCTGGTACCGCGGCGATCAGCCAGAACAGGGTAAGCATGAAGCGGCGATGGGCGGCGAGCACGGTCTTGGATCGGGCCGCGCCGTCCGGCTCGGCCAGATAGTGGCACCAGTTTCTCGACATCGTGGGGACCTCGGAGCAGGGGGAAGCGCTGCCCTCGATGTGCCGGAGGCGCTGTCCGCTGTCATGGGCGCAGGGGGATGGTGGGCCGGTGCAAAAGGATAGGTCCGAACGGTTAGGCGGCGGCGGGGCCCGCCCGGGGACACCGCTTGACCCCCCGGTGGGGGCGGTCTAACTCTCGGCCCGGTCCGGGAAAACCGGCCCAAAACCGAGGTTGTGGCGCGATGCGGCTGTTAGACGAGCTGGAGTGGCGCGGGCTGGTCCACCAGAAGACCGCCGATGAGCTGGGCGACCGGCTCGAGGCCGGGCCGATCACGCTCTACAACGGCTTCGACCCGACCGGCCCGTCGCTGCATGTCGGCCACCTGCTGCCGGTCGTGCTGCTGCGGCATTTTCAGCGTCGCGGCCATCGCGTGATCGCGTTGACCGGCGGCGGCACCGGTCTGATCGGCGATCCCTCCGGCAAGTCGGCCGAGCGCAACCTGCTCGACCGCGCGCAGGTCGACGCCAACGCCCGGCGGATCGGCGGCCAGCTGCTGCGTCTGCTCGCCGATCCGGCGAGTCCGCCGCTCCACGCCGACAACATCGAGTGGCTGGAGCCGATGGGCCTGCTCGAGTTCCTGCGCGACGTCGGCAAGCATTTCGCGGTCAACGCCATGATCGCCAAGGACTCGGTGCGCCTGCGGCTCGACCGCGAGGGCGAGGGCATCTCGTTCACCGAGTTCAGCTACGCGCTGCTGCAGGCGCGCGACTTCCTCGAGCTCTACCGGCGCCACGACTGCATTCTCCAGTGCGGCGGCTCCGACCAATGGGGCAACATCGTCGGCGGCACGGATCTGATTCGCCGGGTGACCGGCGGTCGCGCGTTCGGCCTGACGGTGCCGCTGCTGACCGACGCCGAGGGCAACAAGTTCGGCAAGACCGAGCAGGGCACCAGCTGCTTCCTCGATCCGGCGCTGACCAGCCCCTACCAGTTCTATCAATTCTGGATCAACGCCGACGACGCCGAGACCGTGCGGCTCCTCAAGCTGTTCACCTTCCTGTCGCGCGAGCGCATCGAGGCGCTCGCCGCCACGGTGGGCTCGCCAGCGCGCGAGGCGCAGAAGGCGCTGGCCTACGAGGTCACGGCGTTCGTCCACGGCGGCGCCGAAACCGACAAGGCGATCAAGGCCTCGGAGGTGTTGTTCAGCGGCGACATCGACGGCGTGCCGGTCGCGATGCTGCGCGAGATCTTTGCCGATGTGCCGTCGATCACGGTCGCGGCCGAGCGGCTCAACGGCGGCGGCGCCAGCCTGGTCGATCTCTTGGTCGAGGTCGGCGCCTGCGCGTCCAAGTCCGATGCGCGCCGCCAGTTGGCGCAGGGTGCGATTCGCCTCAATGGTCAGCCGGTCGCGGCGAGCGCAAAGGGCGAAGACCCGACGGTGACGCGCGCCGCCTTCCTCGATCAGTCGGTGCTGGTGATCCGGCGCGGCAAGCGCAACACTTACCTCGTCAAGCTGGAGGGATGAGATGCCGCTGAAGCGCTTCAACCCGAAGAAGATCGCGCCGCCGAACAGCCCGACCTACCACCACGGCATCGAGGCCACGCCGAACATGCGTTGGCTGACCATCGCGGGCCAGATCGGCCGCGGCCCGGACGGCAAGACCCCGGCGTCGTTCGAGGCCCAGTGCGAGATCGCGTGGGACAACATCCTGGCGATCCTGGCCGAGAGCGGCATGGGGCCGCAGGACCTGGTCAAGACCACGACCTTCCTGACGCGCAAGGAGGACATCGTCGCCTCGCGCAACGTCCGCGTGAAGAAACTGGGCGACGCCCCCGCCTGCGCTTCCACCCTGCTGGTGATCTCGGCGCTTGCCGCGCCGGAGTTCCTGGTCGAGATCGAGGCGACCGCCGCGAAGGACTAGCGGCGGCGGCGCTCCGGCGCGACACTCGCCCCTCCCAAGCAGGAGGAGCGAGATGCCGCTGAAGCGCTTCAACCCCAAGAAGATCGCGCCGCCCAACAGCCCGAGCTACCACCACGGGATCGAAGTCACGCCGAACATGCGCTGGCTGGTCCTGGCCGGCCAGGTCGGCAAGAACCCGGACGGCACGGTCCCGCCGTCGTTCGAGAAGCAGTGCGAGAACTGCTGGGACAACATCTTCGCGATCCTCGCCGAGGGCGGCATGGGGCGCGAGGACATCGTCAGGCTGACAGTGTACCTCACCCGCCGGGAGGACATCCCGGTGAACCGCGCGATCCGCGAGAAGAAGATGGGATCGATCGCGCCGGCGTCGACCTTGCTCGTGATCGCCGGGCTGGCGACCCCGGAGTTCCTGATCGAGATCGACGTGCTCGCCGCGAAGGACTGATTCCCAAATCCCTCCCCCACGCTGCGCGCGGGGGAGGGGTTGGTTATTCAGTTTCGGCTTCCTGGCTCGTCATCTCGTGACGGAACGGGCCCTCTTCGGCCAGGCCGTCGATCTGCGCCTGCATGTGGGCGCGCTCGCGCCCCAGGTAGTCCTCGATGGCGCGGCGTAGCGCCGGATCGCGGATCCAGTGCGCGCTGTGGGTCGCGGTCGGCATGTAGCCGCGCTGCAGCTTGTGCTCGCCCTGGGCGCCGGCTTCGACGCGCTTGAGCCCGCGCTCGATGGCGAACTCGATCGCCTGGTAGTAGCAGACCTCGAAGTGCAGGAACGGCACATGGACGACGCAACCCCAGTTGCGGCCGTACAGCGCGTCGCTGCCGATCAGATTGAGCGCGCCGGCGACCAGCTTGCCGCCGGCCTCGACCATCACGAGCATGACGCGATCGGCCAAGGTGCGGCCGATCTCGGTGAAGAACGCGCGGTTGAGATAGGCCTGGCCCCACTTGCGGTCGCTGGTCGACATGTAGAAGCGGAAGAACGCGTCCCAGTGCCGTTCCTCGATCGCAGCACCAGTCACGCGGTGGATCGTTAGGCCGGCGGCGACCGCTTCGCGGCGCTCCTTGCGGATCGCCTTGCGCTTGCGGCTCGACAGCGCCGCCAGGAAGTCGTCGAAGCTCGTGTAGCCGGGGTTGTTCCAGTGGAACTGCATGCCTTTGCGCTGCAGGAACCCGGCGTCGCCCAGGCGTTGCCACTCGTGCTCGAGCGCGAAGGTGACGTGGAGCGACGACACATCGCGCCGGTCGGCGATCTCGACCAGGCCGGCGATCAGCATGTCGCCGACCGCCGGGTCGGCGTCGGGCGCGAGCAGCAGCCGCGGCCCCGGCACCGGGGTGAACGGCACCGCGACCTGGAGCTTGGGATAGTAGCTGCCGCCGGCGCGCCGATACGCGTCGGCCCAGCCGTGGTCGAACACGTACTCGCCGTAGGAATGGCTCTTCAGGTACATGGGCACGGCGCCGAGCACGCGGCCTTCGCCGTCCTCGGCGATCAGGTGCTGGGGCAGCCAGCCGGTGCGCGCGGTCGCCGAGCCCGAGGCCTCGAGCGCGCCGAGGAAGGCGTGGCTCAGAAACGGGTTGTCGGGCCCGGCGCAGCGGTCCCACGCCGGCGCCGCGACCTCGTCGATCCGCTCGAGGATCCGCAGCTGCTGGACCGATCCGCTGCCGTCAGCCATCGCGTATCGACCTCGCGACCGCTCAACGGAACTCGAAGACGCCCTCGACCTCGGCCGCGACGCCGAACGGCAGGCCGCCCATGCCGACCGCCGAGCGCGCGTGCTTGCCCTTGTCGCCGAGCACCGCGACGATCAGGTCCGAGGCGCCGTTGATGACCTTCGGCTGATCGCCGAAATCGGGCGCCGAGTTGACGAACCCGGTCAGCTTGACGCAGCGCACGATGCGCTCGAGGTCGCCGCCGAGCGCCGCCTTGACCTGCGCCAGCACGTTGACGGCGCACAGCTTGGCGGCCTCGTAGCCCTGCTCGACTTCCATGTCGCGGCCGAGCTTGCCGATGAACTCCAGCTTGCCGTCGCGCAGCGGGACCTGGCCGGCGGTAAAGATCAGGTTGCCGGTGATGACGTAGCCGACGTAGTTGGCGCGCGGCGCCGGCGCATCGGGCAGCGCGATGCCGAGCTCCTTGAGACGAGCGTCGATTTGACCAGCCATGCCGGATCCTCTCGGGTGGGGTGCTGCGGACCGATGCCAGACTCGGGCCAGTCCGGGCTTTGCGCAAGCCCGGTTTGCCCGGCCCGGGACGGTATGCGGGGGGGCTGGCATATTTGCGCCGCGTCCCAATGTCTAGTATTGCAAGAGCCGACGCTCGGCGGGGCGGCTCCGGGGGTGGCCCCCGCGCGAATCGAGAGGATCACATGGGCTCGCTCAGCATCTGGCATCTCCTCATCGTTCTGGCCGTCGTGATGGTGCTGTTCGGCGCCGGCCGGATCCCGCGCGTCATGGGCGATCTCGCCAAGGGCATCAAGAGCTTCAAGGCCGGCATGAAGGACGAGGAAGTCGCCGCCGACGACCCGGCCAAGCGGGTCGAGGGCGGCCCCACCATCGACGGCAAGGCGACCCCGCACACCGAGACCACAGCGCCCAAGGCCTGACGCGGATCGCCGGCGTTCCGATCAATTCATCGACGACTATCCGCGGTCGCGTCGGCCGCTGAGCGTCATTGCGCAGCGACCGGCCGCGGCGCCGGCTTGGCCCCGCTGACGTGGGGCATGACGTCGCGCGCGAACCGGGTCAGCCAATCCTGGCGCAGCTGGTGGGGCAGGCCGGGCAGCGACGGGTTGATCATGACGTAGTTGTAGCCGGCGGCGAGGAAGCGCTCGAGCTTGGCCCGCACCGTCGCGGCGCTGCCGATGAACGACGACTCGATCAAGGGATCGAGATTGGCGGGGTCGCAGTAGTGCTGGCGCCGCTTGTGGGTCTCGGTGAACGGCAGGTAGGTCGGCAGGTTGGCGTAGCGCTCGGCATCGAAGGCGTAGTGCTTGACCTGCAGCTGGTACCAGTTCGGCACGTAACGGCGCGCCAGCGCGTCGGCCTCCGCGTCGGTGTCGGCCAGGATGCAGATCGGGGTCGCGACCTTGAATTGATCGGGATCGCCGCCGTGCGCGCGCGCCGCATCTTCCCACGCGCGCAGCACCTCGGCCTGCGCCGCCAGCGGCGTATGGCCGGTCAGCATCGGGGGCAGGCCGAGCGCGGCGATCTTGGCGGCGCTCGAGGGCTGGCCGATGGCGCCGAGGAACGTCACGTTGTCGAGCCGCGGCGTCGGCCGGATGCGGACCTCGCGCGGCACCTGGAGATACTTGCCGTGGTAGGTGAACGGCTCGCCCTTGAGCGCGAGCTGGATGATCTCCCAGCCCTCCTCGAAGCGGTCCTTGGTCTCGGCCATGTCGACGTTGAACGCCTCGTACTCGAGCGGCGCGTTGCCGCGGCCGAGGCCGATGCGCAGCGGCGCGTCGGTCAATAGGCTGAGCATCGCGATCTCCTCGGCGATGCGCAGCGGGTGATGCCACGGCGTCACGATCACGGCGGTGCCGAGCCCGAAGGTCGGGCAGCGCGCGGCGATGTGGGCGAGCAGCACCAGCGGGCTGGGCGTCGGGTAGTAGTCCGAGAAGTGATGCTCGACCAACCAGGCGGCATCGTAGCCGAGCGCCGCTCCGAGCTCGGCGTCCAACACCATCTGGCGATACAGCGCGGCGTCCGACTCGCCGTCGGCGCCGACCGCGCCCATCATCCAGCCGAACAGCGGCGTTTTACGCGTCATGATCGCTGGTGTCCCTCCGTGAGCTAACGATAGCGGCCGCCTGACGGCTTTGCCAGATCGGCGGCGCGGCGCGAGTGGGCAGCTTGCCCACTCGCGGCATCGGCGGCGCGATTTTCGATTGACGGTCCCGCGGCGATGC
>JACQAI010000350.1 GCA_016195115.1 Pseudomonadota bacterium | reverse complement strand
GCTCGGCGGCGTCGCGCGCCGCCGCCAGGGTTTCGGCGACGACGAAGGCGACGCCGTCGCCGACGAAGCGCACGTGGCCATCGGCGAGGATCGGCCGCGGCGGCTTCTTCATCGTGGTGCCGGGACGCGGCGGCACGTCGACCGGGCAGGGCATCGTGCCGACCTTGTCGGCCTTCAGGTCGGCGACGGTGAACACGCCGACTACGCCGGGCGCCTTGGCGGCTTTAGCGGTGTCCAGCTTGGCGATCCGCGCGTGGGCGTGCGGCGAGCGCAGCACGATGCCGTAGGCCTGGTTCGGCAGCGAGATGTCGTCGGTGTAGCGCCCGGTGCCGGTCAGGAAGCGCTGGTCCTCGACGCGCCGAACCGGCTGTCCCATGCCGAACTGGCCCATGTCTCGCTCCCGAAAATCGCGTCGCGCGTGTCTCGTTGCGATAATAGGAGCCCGTCAGAGGCAGGCCAACCCCTGGACGGATGCGCCGCGGAGGACGCAGAGGTCGAGAAGGGGGATCGGGGGGATGAGTGGAGATGAAGGGGATCGCGCGCGAAGCGCTACACCTCATCCCCCCGATCCCCCCTTATCCCCACATCCCCCTTTTTGGTTGCCGGGCCTCCGGCCCGGCGGAAGCAGTGGGGTAAGCGTCCGCCGCGTTCCTCTGCGTTCTCCGCGGCAAGAGGGACGGTCCGGATGCTTGCCCAGCGGCCGCGCGGCGCTGCTATGATGGCAGTGGACCGCCCGGGAGAGCCGACATGCTGTGGTCGTTCATCTTCGTGCAATGCGAGCTCGGCAAGGCCTACGAGGTCGCCGGGGCGATCGCCGACGTGCTCGAGCGTTTCGGCGAGGAGTACGGCGCCTTCGAGGAGCAGATCTTCTCGGTGTCGGGCGAGCACGACATCCTGATCAAGGCGCGCTTCGTGGCGCCCGACAATCTCGGCCGCTTCGTCAATGAGAAGCTGCACCACATTCCGAACATCCGCGGCACCAAGACGATCATCGCCTTCAACGCCTTTGCGCCGCGCCAGAAGGTCGACCCCGAAGGCCAACGCTAGGCCGCCCAAGCGGCCAGGGAGGAAGACATGCGCGCTCTCACGTGGCGCGGCGCGCTGGGCGCGGCCGTGCTGGCGCTGCTGGCACATGGTGCCGGCGCCCAGAGTTATCCCCAGCGCTCGATCACCGTGGTCGTGCCGTTTCCCGCCGGCAGCACCACCGACATCGCCGGGCGCATCGCCGGCAACGAGCTGACGCGGCTGCTCGGCCAGCAGATCGTGATCGACAATCGCGGCGGCGCCGGCGGCATGGTCGGCGCCGAGTACGTGTCGCGCGCCACGCCCGACGGCTACACCCTGCTGCTCGGCACCATCAGCAGCCAGTCGATCGTGCCGCACATGTATAGCAAGGTGCCCTACGACCCGATCGCCGACTTCACGCCGATCTCGCGGTTCGGCGCCATCCCGAACGTGCTGGTGGTCCATCCGTCATTGCCGATCAACAGCCTGCGCGAGCTGATCGCGTACGCCGCGGCGCATCCCGGCAAGCTCAACTACGGCTCGTCGGGCGGCGGCACGACCGCGCACCTCTCAGGCGCGCTGCTCGGCGTCCGCACCGAAACCAACGTCGTCCACGTCGCCTATCGCGGTGGCGCCCAGGCGATTACCGACCTGCTGCGCGGCGACGTCTCGTTCATGTTCTACCAGTACATCACGCTGCTGCCGCACATCGCCGACAACAAGCTGCGGCCCCTTGCGGTGACCGGGCCGGCACGGCTGCCGGCGCTGCCGCAGCTGCCGACCATGGCAGAGGCGGGGGTGCCGGACTTCGAGGTCACGGCGTGGCTGGCGTTCTATGGCCCGGCGCGGCTGCCGCCCGACATCGTCGCCAAGCTCAACACCGCGGTGCGCGGCGTCATGGCCGCCGCCTCGGTGCGCGACCTTTTGGTCGCGCAGGGCATCGAGCCGGTGACGAGTTCGCCCGACGAGCTGCTGGCGTTCAACAAGTCCGAGCTGACGCGCTGGGCGAAGGTGGTCGCCGAGTCGGGCGCCAAGATCGACTGAGGGCGACGTCGCGCATGGCCAAGGCGCCCAGCATCGTGTCGCCGAAGCGGATTGCGACCGAGGCGTTCACCGACGCCGCCGCCGCGGTCGCCCGGCTCGAGGAGATCTATGAACGCAACACGGCATTCCTGCGCCAGCGCTTCCAGGCCTATCTGAAAGGCGAGAAGCTGGCGACGCGGGTGCGCGCCGTCTATCCGTTCGTGCGCATCACCACCGACACCCACGCGCGGCTCGATTCACGGCTGGCCTACGGCTTCGTCTCGGGCCCCGGCGTCCACGAGACCACGGTGACGCGGCCGGATCTGTTCCGCGCCTATTTCACCGAACAGATCAGGCTCTTGTTGGTGAACCATCGGGTGCCGGTCGAGATCGGCGAGTCCGACGAGCCGATCCCGGTCCACTTCGCCTATCGGCGCGACATCAGCAGCGAAGCCGGCTTCGCCGGCTCGCCGGCGGAGCGCATGCTGCGCGACTTCTTCGACACGCCCGATCTCGCCACCATGGACGACGCGATCGTCAACGGCACCTGGCAGCGGGCCGGCGCGCCGGTGCCGCTGGCGATGTTCCGCGCCGCGCGCGTCGACTACTCGCTGCACCGGCTCTACCACTACACCGGCACCGATCCGGAGCATTTCCAGAACTTCGTGATCTTCACCAACTACCAGTTCTACGTCGAAGCCTTCGCGCGGATCTGCCGCGAGCGCATGGCGGCCGGCGACCCGAACGGCGACGCCTTCGTCGAGCCGGGCAACCTCGTGATGCCCAATGCGCGGTTTGGTGGCCCGGGCCCGACCACGGCAGCGCCCGAGCGGATGCCGCAGATGCCGGCGTTTCATCTGGTCATGCCGGACTACGGCGGCATCACGATGATCAACATCGGCACCGGTCCGTCGAACGCGCGCAACATCACCGACCACGTCGCGGTGATGCGACCCTACGCCTGGCTGATGCTCGGGCACTGCGCCGGCCTCAGGAACACCCAGCAGCTCGGCGACTACGTGCTGGCGCACGGCTACGTGCGCGAGGACCACGTGCTCGACGAGGAGCTGCCGTTGTGGGTGCCGATCCCGGCGCTCGCCGAGATGCAGGTCGCGATCGAGCAGGCGGTCGGCGAGGTGACCGGCCTGTCGGGCTTCGAGCTGAAGCGCGTGATGCGCACCGGCACCGTGGCGAGCGTCGACAACCGCAACTGGGAGATCGGCGACCATGCGGCGATCATCCGCCGGCTGTCGCAGTCGCGGGCGATCGCGCTGGATATGGAGGCTGCCGCGATCGCGGCCAACGGCTTCCGGTTCAGGGTCCCGTACGGGACCCTGCTGTGCGTGTCGGACAAGCCGCTCCACGGCGAGATCAAGCTCGCCGGCATGGCCGGCGAATTCTACCGCCAACGCGTCGGCCAGCATCTCGAGATCGGTCTGCGGGCGCTCGAGAAGCTGAAGGCCCAGGAGCGCGAGCGACTGCACTCGCGCAAGCTCAGGAGCTTCGCCGAAGTCGCGTTCCAATAGGCCCCCGGTTCAATTGGCGGCGCCTTTGTGGCAGCCGAGGCAGGTCAGGCGCTCGGTGCGCTGGCCGGCGCTGAGCCAGGCCGCGGCGCGCGCCGCGTAATTGGAGCCCGGCAGCTCGGCGACGATGCGCTCGAGATAGACGCGGCTCTTGGCGGCGTCGCCCAGGCGTTCCCAGCCCTCGGCCAGGCCGCCGAGCAGCTCGCCCGCGGCGTGGATCGGCAGCGCCGTCGGCTGGGCGGCGTGGCGCGCCAGGACCACCTCGTAGTCGGCGACCGCGGTGCGCAGCCACGGCTCGGTGATCGTCGGATTGGCGACCTGCTGGGCGGCACCCATCAAGGTCGCGGCGCGCGGCACCAAGGTCGACGGGCTGTCGGGCTTGAGCCGGGCGGCGCGCGCCATCTCGTCCAGGCCGCGCGCTTGCAGCGCCCGCCCGCCCGCCGGCTCGCCTTGCCGGAACGCCATGCCGCCCATGTAGAAGAGACCGGCGCCGTGCCACACCAGCGCCTCGGGATGGTTCTGGTCGGCGGCGAGCGTCGTGTCGCACAGCGCCATCGCCTCGGCGAGATCCTCGGCGACGCCGGCGAAGCCGCTGAAGAACAGGTCGCGGACGCGATTGTCGAAGCGCGGCTCGACGGCAGCGGCCTGGACGATTGGCAGCGCGACGATCAACCCCAGCAGGGCACGACGCAGAAATCGGGTCATCGGCGACCTCCTTGCGGTGTCAGGGTGACTTGCGTTTGGCGGCGGGCTTGAGCCCGAGCAGCGCCTCGAGCCGCTCGATGTGGGCGAGCAGGGCGGCGCGGCCCGTCTTGGTCAGCACGTAGAGCGACTGCGGCTTGCGCGCGACGAAGCGCTTGGTCACGGCGACGTAGCCGGCATCCTCGAGCTTGCGCAGATGGACGCTGAGGTTGCCGTCGGTCGCCTTGACGACGTCGCGCACGATGCCGAACTCGGCGCGCTCGACCGTGGCGAGAAACGCCATGATGGCGAGCCGGACCCGGCTGTGGACGATGTCGTCGAGCGTCTGGTAGTCGAACTCGCTCATGCTTCGGCGAGCGCTGGTTCTGGCCGGCGCAGCAGCACGATGCCGGGCAGCGCGAGCAACAGCAGCATCATGATGCCCGACAGCACGAGGATCTCGAGCTCGCTGCGCCAAGCGAAGCACGCCGCCTCGCCGAGCCACCACGCGATCGCGACGCCGCGCATCCAACCGTAGGCGCAGTAATACGAGGTGGCGAAGAATCCGATCCCCATGGTGCCGGCCGAGATCGCCAGGAACCAGCCGGGCTGGAAGCCGCCGGTCAGCACGGTGGCGAGATAGAGCACCGACAGCGTGATGCCGCAGCCGAACCAGGTCATCGACAGCACGCGGCTGGCCAGCGTCCTGACTTGGCGCATGCGGATCTCGCGCCAGACCAACAACAGGGTCGCGGCCCAGGCGAGTGGGATCAGGGTCGCCCACAGGACGTCGAGATCGAGCCCGAGCCGCGCCCGCACCGTGGCGTAGGTCGCGAGCTGGCCGAGCCCGATCACGCCGCCCCACAGGATCATGTAGCCGCCGCCGCCGGCGGCGAAGCGGCGGCCGTCGTCGATCGCCTGCCGGATCGCCGCCAAGTCGGCCCGTGCGTCCTCGTCCATTGTCGCCTCGGATCACAGTGAACTTTGAAAAACAGAGTACACTGCTGAAAGGGGGTTTGCAAGCCCCACCCCAATCGTCATTGCGAGGAGCGCCGCGACGAAGCAATCCAGACCGCCTCTGGATTGCTTCGCTGCGCTCGCAGTGACGGTCGTGAGTGGAGCCGGGCGACCGGAAACCGGCTCAGCCGCGGATGGCGTCGGGCTCGTTGTAGGTTTTGACCGCGGTGCCGCGGTAGAGGATGCGCGCGTTGCGCTCGGTGATGCGCTTGTGCAGGGCGACGAAGTCGGGCGCCAGCTCGGCGCTCGGCCGCGGCTCGTGCTCGAAGCGCCGGAAGCCATCCTGGCCGCGCACCAGGGTGGCGCTGTCCTCGCCCTCGAGCTGATAAACCCGCGTCGGGATGTAGCGGATCGCGAAGCCGATGCGGCGGTCGCCGGATGGGTTCGCGGGGGAGCCGTGGACCAGGCGCACGTGGTGCAGCGACATCTCGCCCGGCTTGAGGTCGAGCGCGACCGCGCGGGTGCTGTCGACCTCGACCTCGACCTCCTGGCCGCGCGTCAGCAGGTTGTGTTTATGGAAGGTGTCGCGGTGCGGAATCTGATCGAGCTTATGGGTGGCGGGGATCACTGCCATGGCGCCGTTGCCGAGATTGCTCGGCGTCAGGGCGACCCAGGCGGTGACGACGTCGGGCGCGCTCAGGCCCCAGTAGGTCGAGTCCTGGTGCCACGACACGAACGCCGGATTGCGCGCCTCCTTGATGAAGAAGTTGGTCGTCCAGCACAGCAGGTCGGCGCCGTAGAGGTCCTCGATCGCGTCGACGATGCGGGGGTGGCGCACCAGGTCGGCGAGCCAGGGAAACAGGAGATGTGCCTTGTGGCGGAGATCGCCGCGCAAGGGACCGCCGGTGCGCGTCTCGAAGGCTTCGAGATGACGGCGGATCTCGCCTGCGTCGGCCTCCGACATGACGCGGACCGGCGAGACGTAGCCCTCAGCCTCGAACTGGCGGATCTGGTCGGCGGTCAGCAGCTTCGGCATGACATGGCGCTCAGCGATCGGTGCGCTCGGCCTCGACCGTCTGGCGTGCCGCCATGTTGAAGCGGCCGTCGTAGATCGGCCGCCCGCCGGTGCTCGGGCCCGGGTACTGCACGAACAGCATCTTGCCGCCGGTCGCGGTCGACAGCGCGTCCTCGTAGTGCGGGTCGGGGTAGAACAGCATCGTGCCGGGGCCGTAGAGCTTGCCCCCGATGGTGAACTCGCCCTCGAGGACGTACCAGACCTGGGCGAAATCGTGGCGGTGCAGCGGATGATGGGCGCCCGGCTCGTAGCGTACGACGCCGGCATTGGGCTCGGTCGGCCGTTCGGGCCGCGGGTGGAACAGCATCTTGCCGGTCTGGCCCGGCCACCGGATGGTCTCCCACTCGCGCTCGTCGACGTGCACCGCCTCGCACGGCTGGTGCGTCCGCGTCGCTACGTCGCTCATCGTTCGGGTCCCTCGCTGCTGGCGTTCCGGCACCCTACGCCCGCCGGCACGTCAAGCCAACCTCAGGCGACCTGGCGCTCCTCGGCGCGCGCCCAGCGCCACGCCAGGCCGTGGGCCTCGAGCACCGGCCGCAGCCACTCGGCGGTGCGGAAGGCGTAGCCCGCGAGCTTGTCGGGCTGGGCGAAGCGCTCCATGCGCGGCAGCTCCCAGGTCGCGCCGAGCACGAACGCGGCGTCGCGCAGATAGGGCTCGACCAGCGGCGTGCCGTTGACCATGCGGACCGGCAGCCCGAGCCGCACCCGCTGATCGAGGTGGTCGAGCAGGGCGGCGCACACGGCCTCGAGCAGCTTGGTGTAGGCGGCTTCGCGCTCGAAGGTCATATGGCGCAGCATCATGGCCAGCTTGCTGGCGTAGTCCGCGGCACGCGGCGACATGATCTCTGCCCTCCCGGACCGCCTCGGCGACCCTTGGGCTATGCGCGATCGACGTACCCAATATTTAGTCCGGGCGGCGCAACGCCGCAAGCCGGAGCCGCGAATCGCGTCAGGTCGCGCGCGGGTCGAGCACGTCGCGCAGGCCGTCGCCCAGCAGGTTGAAGGCGAGCACGATGGTGCAGATCGCCAGGCCCGGCCACACCGCCATCCAGGGCGCCTGCGAGATGAAGTTCTTGGCGAAGTTCAGCATGCTGCCCCAGCTCGGGTCCGGCGGTTGCTGGCCCAAGCCGAGGAAGCTCAGGCTCGCCTCGGCGATAATGGCCGTGGCAATCGTCAGGGTCGCCTGGACGATCAGGGGCGACACGACATTCGGGAGAATGTGGCGCAGCAAAATGCGGCGGTGCGGATTGCCGACCGCGCGCGCGGCCTCGACGAAGTCCTCGGTCTTGACCGCGAGCACCTGGCCGCGCGTCAGCCGGATGAAGATCGGCATCGCGGCGACGCCGATCGCGATCATGGCGTTGGTCAAATTGGGGCCGAGGAACGCCGCCAGCGCGATCGCCAGGATCAGGAACGGACAGGCGAGCAGCGCGTCGGTGAAGCGGCTGATCAGGCTGTCGGTCCAGCCGCCGACGCCGAGCCCGACCATCGCGGCGGGCCGGCGGGTCAGCCGGCGCCACGCCGAGGCGCGCACCGGGACGTCGTCGATGAAGCCGGCGACCGCGGTCATCCGCGCATCCTCGGATTGATCAGGAAGTAGGCGAAGTCGGCGCCCAGGTTGAGCAGGATGTAGGCCGACGCGGTGAACAGCACGACGCCCTGGACGACGGCGTAGTCGCGGTTGAACACGGCGTCGACCACCAGCTTGCCGAAGCCCGGGATGTTGAACACCGACTCGGTCAGCACCGCGCCCGACAAGAGCTCGCCGAGATAGAGCGCGCCCAAGGTGACGACCGGGATCAGGGCATTGCGCAGCGCGTGCTTGATCACCACGGTGCGCTCGAACAGGCCCTTGGCGCGCGCGGTGCGCACGTAGTCGCTGTTGAGCACGCCGAGCATGGCGCTGCGGGTGTGGCGCATCATCACCGCCGTGACGCCGCTGCCGAGCACCAGCGCCGGCATGATCATGCTCTCGAGGTTGTCGCCGAGGCTCTCGGCCGGGCTGACGAAGCCACCCGGCGGCAGCAGACCCCATTCGACCGAGACCAAGAGGATCAGCATGATGCCGAGCCAGAAGTGCGGGATCGACAGGCCCGACAGGCCGATCACGTTGGCGACGTGGTCCCACACGCTGTTGGGCTTGACCGCCGAGATCACCCCGGCAGGAATCCCGATCGCCAGCGCGACCAGCATCGACAGCGCCGCCAGCTCGAGGGTCACGGGCAGCTTGGTGAGCACCAGCTCGGTGACCGGCTGGTTGCTCTTGAGCGAGATGCCGAGATCGCCGGTCAGCGCGCCGCCGATCCAGTAGGCGTATTGCAGCGCCACCGGCTGATCGAGGTGGTACTTGGCGCGGATCGCCGCCAGCACCTCGGGATCGCGGATCTCGCCCGCCAGCGCCAGCGCCGGATCGCCGGGCAGCATCTGCTGCAGCCCGAACACGATCACCGTGACGATCAGCAGGGTCGGGATGCTGATCGCCAGGCGCCGCAGCAGGAACGCGTTCACTGCAGCTTGAGGCCGCCGAGCCGGATCAAGCCGTCGGGATTGGGCGTGAAGCCCTGCAGCTTGGCCGACATGCCGAACAGCCACTTGCGATGGTAGAGATAGATGATGCTGCGGTCCTTGAGGTAGATCGCGGCCGCCTGGTCGTAGAGCTTGACGCGCGCCTTGTCGTCGAGCGTGGTGCGCGCCGCGTCGAGCAGCTTGTCGACCTCGGGATCGTTGTACTTGGTGTAGTTCAGCGCGCCCTTGGTGTGGCGGAAGTTGTAGATGTTGCCGTCGGGGTCGATGCGGCCGCTCCAGCCGATCATGAAGGCTTCATAGTTGCCCTTGGTCTGCTCCTGCAGCGAGGTCGCGAACTCGACCACCGACAGCTTGATCGTGAAGCCAGCCTCGGCCGCCATCGACTGGACGACCTGCGCGACCGCCTGATCCTCCGACTGGTTCGGTACCATCATGTCGACGGTCGGGTTGGACTGGCCGGCGGCGGCGAGCAGCGCCTTGGCTTTGGCGACGTCGCGCTTGGGCATCGGCACCGAGGCGGCGTAGTAGGGGTTCTCCGGCGGCACCGGCTGGTTGCCGGCCAGGAAGGCGCCGTTGAACACCACTTGGTTGAGCGCCTCGCGGTCGATCGACAGCTCGAGCGCCTCGCGGATGCGCGGGTCCTTGCCGATCGGGGTGTTGGCGCGCGGGCCGTTGGCGACGTTGATGTCGATGCCGAGATAGGCGAGGCCGGTGATCTCGGCGAGCTTGAGGCGGCGGTCCTTGCGCGCCTGCTCGACGTCGGTCGGCGCCAGGCGCTCGATCAGGTCGAGGCTGCCGGCCTGCAGGTTGGCGAGCCGCACCGTGCCGTCGGTGATCGGCGAGTAGATCACGCGCTCGAAGCTGAACGCCGCCTTGTTCCAATAGTCGGCGAAGCGCTCGAGCACGATGCGGTCCTGGGCGATCCGCTCGATGAACTTGTAGGGCCCGGCGCACACCGGGTGGTTGGCGAAGCCCGCGCCCGCGGCCTTGGCGGCCTTGGGCGAGATCATCATGCCGGCGCGGTCGGCCAGCTGCGAGATCAGCGGGGCAAACGGCGTGCTGAGGTTGATCCGCACGGTGTTTGTGTCGATCACGTCGACGCCGCTGATCTGGCTGATCTCGGGCTTGCGCCGTGTCTCCGGCAGGGTCAGCTTGCGCTCGATGTTGTACTTGACCGCCTCGGCGTCGAATTTTTCGCCATCGTGAAACGTCACGCCCTGGCGCAACGTGAAGGTGATCGACTTCTGGTCGTCGGCCCATTTCCAAGCCGTCGCGAGCTGCGGCTTGTAGGCGAGCTTGTCGTCGTAGTCGACCAGCTTGTCGCACAGCCCGGCGAACACGATGCGGCCGACGAAGGTGCGCGCCTGGTCGGGGTCGAGCGCGTCGGGATCCTCGGCCAGGCCGATGCGCAGGGTCTGCGCCGCGACCGGCGCGCTCAACAGCGCCGCCGCCGCCGCCGTCATGATCAGCTTGCGATAGTCCATGTCCCGGCCCCCGTTCGTTCTTTGGCCCGACTATACCTTAGTCTCCGTCACTGCGAGGAGCGTAGCGACGAAGCAATCCAGAAAGCCG